>NZ_DBFOSR010000022.1:0-81413 GCF_048427265.1 Paraeggerthella sp. | reverse complement strand
ATTTCGCCCTTCATCCCGCAATCCCCCAGCCGTCCCAGTATACTGGAATCCTATGAACGAATCGCTCAATACAACCGATGAAGACACGCGTAGGGGCGTCTCGTCCTTCGCTTTGAAAATCGTAGCCATAGTCGGCATGACGGCCAACCACGCGTCCTACATGTTCTACCCCTACCTACCTGCCGAAGCGTTCTGCCTGCTGTTCGGTCTTGGTGGACTCGCCTTTCCCATCATGGCGTTTTTGCTGGTAGAAGGGTACCGACGCACATCGAGCGTACCTAAATACGCCCGGCGCCTGCTCGTGTTCGCCCTTATATCCCAAGTGCCTTACAACTTGTTTCTTGCAGGAAACCTCAACGTGCTGTTCACGCTGCTCATCGGGCTAGCCATGCTGCACCTTTACGACCGCCTGGAAAACCGAGCGGGTTTTTGGGCGATCGCGGCGGCGCTGACGGCGGCAAGCTCCCTATGTGACTGGGGCATTCTGGGGCCCGTCATGATCCTTATGATGAAGGTCCTTGAGGATCGGCGCCAGCGCGTCGTCTACCCGCTTTTGGTGCCCATACTGACAGAAGGAATCCCCGCGCTGGCGCGATACCTGGCAAGCGGCAACCTGGCCCTGCTGCCCTTCGCGCTGTATCCCCTGGTCGGATGCACGGCCACCATTCCGCTGCTGCTCTCATACAACGGAAAGCGCGGCTTGCCGATGAAGTGGTTCTTCTACGCGTACTACCCGCTGCACATCCTTGCGCTCGGCCTAGCGAAGGGACTGCTGCTCAACGACTGGACCTGGGGCCTGTAGGCTACTTCCAGTCGGCGCCCAGAACCACCAGGAAGTCAGCGTTGATAACGTACGACCCATCGTTGACCATGGCTTTGCCCACGCCAAGGGCATCGACGATCTCCTGGGCGCGATCCGCTTTCCCGCCCTGCTCGTACACGACGAGCGTTTGCGGATAATCGAAGCTGTCCGCGTTGCCCGACTCCACCTTGTAGCCCAGCGACTGAACGCGCTCGGCAGCCTGGGATCCCGCACCGGTTATGCCGTTCCCGTTGCGCACCGCAACGGTTCCCGAGCGCTTCTGCGAAGCGCCGCCGACGCTCAGATCGCCGCTCTCGTTCACAAGCTGCCCGCTGCCCGTGCTGGCCAAGATAGTGCCCGACGCCTCGTCGACAACGTCGCCCTCCGTAGGCGGAAGCCCCTGGTCAACGCGGGCCATCATAGCCTTCCACTGCTCGACGTTGTTGATTTCGTACCACACCCCGTCGATATAGCTGGACGTGGTCGGCTCCATGCCGGAATATATGTCGGTCGCCGGGTCAAGCCCCTGCATGGTTTGCGCTATGCCGATGATGTCCGTGATCTCAAGATCGGTGGTCACGTACTGGGAAAGGGCCTGCACGGTGCTTGCCATGGTGGCCACGTCGGCCGAGAGAATCTTCTTCGCAATAGCCCCCAGGACCAATCGCTGATTCGCCGCGCGATACGAATCGCCGTCTCCGAACTCATCGTACGCATGCCGCGAACGACACAGGATAAGGGCTTGATCGCCGCTGAGCGTCTGCACGCCGGCATCCAAGTGGCCGCCGGCGTCTTCGTCGTCGATCTCCATGGGAACGTCCACCTCAACGCCGCCCAAAGCGTCCACCACGTCCTTGAAGCCGTCGAAGTTGATTTCCGCGTAATGGGAAATGGGCACGCCCGCCAACTTGGACACGGTCTCCACCGCCAGTGCCGCACCGCCAATAGCGTGAGCGGCATTCAGCTTGTTTTGACCGTATTCGCCCATGTCAACCAGGGTGTCTCGATGGATCGAAACCATGGTGACCTTTTTGTCGACCGGATCGATCCGCGCAAGTATGATGCTGTCGCTGCGAAACTGGTCCCCTGCGTATTCCTGGGAAGCCTGGCGATCGTTCGACCCGTCCGTGCCCATAAGCAGTACGTAGAACGGCTCTTTCGCCAAATCCGTATCAACGAGCGCCGCGCGCAACTTGGCATCGACCCCGGCGTGCAGGTTCCCCGACAAAATGCCGTAGTACGCAAACGCCGCGCCGGCTCCGCCCAACACGAGCACGCCCACCACCGCAAGCGCGATCACCAGCTTGCTGGGTCGCTTCCGCTTTGAAGAGCGCGGCACGTCAGCGCCGTTGCGCGACAATCGAGCGCGAGGCGTAGGAGAAGATGCGGATTGAACGCTCGGTCGCCTTCTTGCGCCATCGCCCGCGCCGCGCGAGGCGGCCGGTCGAGAAGCCCGAACGGGACCGGGCCGCGAAGAACGGTTTTCTTGCGTGGGTCGAGGTGATTCCTCATGCGCGCGCGAAGGGCGCCTTTGATTGCTTCGTTGAGAGTCCATGGACGTATTGTGCCGACGAACGCGCGACCGCGCAAGCGCGCACAAGCCTTTACTAGGAAAAGCCCATAGCGAATCGAGGGCGGCTCCTCAAGGAAGCCGTCCTCGCCATTCGTTAAACGCGCACGTTCAAGCGCTTGCACAGGTATTCGTTCGCAGCCTTTTCCGCCGTGTCGTCAAGCGCCGCAAGGGAGGGGGCGGGAACTTCCGCACGCGCGGCGCGGCGCTCGAGCGCCCGAGCCAGCAAAGCGTCCGCCACCTGCGGATTCTTCGCCAACAGCGGACCGTGAAGGTACGTTCCCACCACGTTTTTGTACAGCACGCCGTCCTGCTTGTCGTCGTCGTTGTTGCCATGGCCCACCGAGGAAACCACGCGCCCGAAAGCCTGAACGCCGGCGCCAAGACGCGTGCGACCGGCATGGTTCTCGTACCCCACCACCGGCATCTGCGCCAAAGGCGAGTCCAGCACGATGTTGTCGATCAGCCGGTCAGCGGATCCCGCCGCGCGCTCGGTGGTCATGTCGACGATGCCCAGGCCCTCGACCACCTCGTCGCCCAGCAGCCATTCCTTGCCGAGGATCTGATAGCCGCCGCAAATAGCCAGCAACACGCCGTCGTCCTCGACGAAGGCGCGCAGCTCATCGCGCATGCGCATGAGCTCGGTGGAAGCCAAGCGCTGCTCGCGATCGGGCCCGCCGCCCAAGAACACCAAGTCGACGTCCGCCAGATCGACGGACTGCCCGTGGTTCACGCGCTTGACCTCCACGGCAACGCCTCGGTCGCGAAGGCGGCGTTCCAGAATGCGCACGTTGCCGCCGTCGCCGTACAGGTTGAGCAGGTCGGGGAACAGGTGCGCGATAACAAGCGGGGCCTCGGAACCCGACGGGTCGGCGGCAGGGGGCACCCGCGAAGCCGAGGGCGCGCTCGCAGCAGCAACAGGCGCCTGCGAAGCGTCGGATGCGTCCGCAGCAGCGAGCGTGCCCGAAGCGCCCGGCGCGCCTGCCGACGGCGCGGTTTCAGCAGCGGCCAGCGCGTCCATGTCGGCATGAACGGGAGGAAGCGCCGTGTAGTTTGCAATAAGGTACGCCTTGACCTCGGCAGGCACGTTGGACAAACGCCCGAACAGGTCGTGAGCGTCATCGATCAGCTGCGCGTCAAGCCCGGCATACTTCAAGCGAACCTGCAGGTCGTTGCGGCGAATGCCGCCCGCGAACACCAGCAAGTCGCGCTCGGCGGCAAGCTCCTCGAAATCGATGTCCCACAGCCATGAGATGTCGCGACCGTCGCCTTCTTTATCGTTGACGAAGAACGCCACGGCCTTGGGTCCTTCGTCCTGCAAGATGATCTTGAGGTTCTGGTTGAACCCGGTCGGGTTCTTTGCCAGGTTGAGCAGCGCCGACCGACCGGCAATCTCGTACGATTGCAAACGCCCGTTCTGCGGGTCGAACGCATCGATAGCCTGCTGAAGCGCGTCGTTCGAGCAGCCGAGCAGGCTTGCGGCAACGCCCACCGCCGCCAGGTTGTACACCATGTACGCGCCGCTGAACGGAGCGCGCACCGAAAACGCGCCCGCGTTTGCGGCAACACCCTGCTGGGGCTTTCCCAGCTGAAATGACAAGCCGTCCGTGCTCAAGCGCACGTCCTCGGCGGCAAAATCAAGGCTTGCACGAGAGAAACCGCAGGTCGGACAATGAAAATCTCCCAGCTGGCCATACTGGCGAAACGCATATTCAAACATCGACGAGCAACGCTGGCACATAGTGGCGTCGGCCACCGTGTTCTGAGGCAAGCCCATATCCTGAGCAACGCCGAACGCGATGGACCGGTTTTCCGCACGCTCGGCAATCATCGCGCACAACGGATCGTCGGCGTTGTAGACCAGCACCGTGTCGGGCGACGAAGCCAGCGCGCCCACGATGCTGTCCTGGATGCGGTCGATCTCCCCCACACGATCCAGCTGATCGCGGAACAGGTTGAGCAGAACAACGTAGTTCGCCTTCAGATGCGGCAGGATCTTCGCCAGCCACAGCTCGTCGGTTTCGAACACGCCCCAATCGGACGGGCCCGCATGCAGCAGCGCCGTGGCCACGCCCGAATCCAGGTTCGCTCCGGTCCGGTTGCACACCACGCGCTGGCCCGCCTGCTCCAGCACATCGGCAAGCAGGTTCGTGACCGTGGTCTTCCCGTTCGTACCGACCACC
This sequence comes from Paraeggerthella sp., assembly GCF_048427265.1. Taxonomy (NCBI): domain Bacteria; kingdom Bacillati; phylum Actinomycetota; class Coriobacteriia; order Eggerthellales; family Eggerthellaceae; genus Paraeggerthella; species Paraeggerthella sp. The sequence continues at coordinate 76,858 of NZ_DBFOSR010000022.1, read as the reverse complement.
GCAACCGAGCCCTTGGCCAGCTTCGGCGTCAGATCGGCGATGATGCGCGGATCGACGTACAGCGCGATCTTCCCGGGAAAGTTGGCGGCAGGGCGATGAAACACGTTCTTCAGTCCCCACGTGGAGACGGCGCTCACGGCGCGTGCGGCGGCGAACTGCAAACCCATAAAGTGTCCTTCGTCTTGTAGTACGTGTAGTACGGCTTCAATGCGATCAGTATACCCGTTCGGTTGTCGCGCACGAACGCGCCCCGTGCCCGCAAGGCACGCCCCTCCATACAATCATCAGGTTGCGCCCGCGCGCCAACCGAAGCGCAGCATCCTCAGACAGCCTAAGAGGGAACGTGCGCCGCGCGGAAGGAAAACCAACGACAGACGTCGGGCGGATGCCGGCGTCATGCAGCCCGCTGCCCGCCATTCGACGCATATTGACGGACAGGACGCTGGAAAAGTGCAGCCTCGATTGCCGCTTCGGGCGTACAATAATCCGCATGGACACAAATCAGATCATAGCCATCGTCATATTCGTGGTTGTCATGCTGGCGATCATGACCGAAAAGCTGCATCGGTCGCTCGCGGCCATCGTGGGCGCCATGGTGGTGCTCGCGCTGCACGTAATGCCGTTCGACGCAGCCATGGAGCACATCGACTTCAACACGCTGGGCGTGCTGTTGGGCATGATGCTGTTCGTGTCGGTGATGAAACTGTCGGGCGTGTTCGAGTACCTGGCCATCAAGAGCGCGCGCATCGCACGAGGCGACCCCTGGAAGATCATGCTTTTGTTCGTGCTGCTCACCGCCGTTTTATCTGCGTTTTTGGACAACGTGACCACCGTGCTGCTCATCGGGCCCATGACCTTGACCGTATGCCGCCTGCTCGACATCAACCCCATCCCGTTCTTCATGACCGAGATCATGGCGTCGAACATCGGCGGAACCGCCACGCTCATCGGCGATCCCCCGAACATCATGATCGGATCGGCCGCAGGATTCACGTTCCTCGACTTCATCATGATGGACGCCCCCGCCGTCGTGGTCATCCTGGCCGCGATTTTGATAGTGTTCTACTTCATGTACGGACGATCCATGAAAGTCAACGACGAAGAACGCGCCCGCGTCATGGAGCTTGACGAGCGCACGTACATCAAAGACGCGCGCCTGCTCAAGTTGAGCGTTGTCATGACCGGCGTCGTAGTCGTCGGATTCATGGGGCACGGAGCGCTAGGGCTGGAATCGAGCATCATCGCGCTCGGCGTGGCCGGCATCACCATCCTGCTATCGGGCACGAGCATCGAAGACGCGCTCTCGCAGGTGGAATGGACCACGCTTTCGTTCTTCGCCGGACTGTTCGTCATTGTTGGAGCGCTGGCGGAAACCGGCGTCATCGGCATGCTGGCGAACGGGCTGGTGGACATGACCGGGGGCAACGTGTTCGTAACCATGCTGGTGCTGCTGATAGGATCGGCGGTCATCTCCAGCTTCCTGGACAACATACCCTTCGTAGCCACCATGATCCCCATCTTGCTGACCATGGAAGCGTCGGGCATGGACGTAACGCCTTTGTGGTGGGCCGTCTCCCTGGGTGCGTGCCTGGGTGGCAACGGCACCCTTATCGGAGCCAGCGCGAACGTAGTGCTGTCCGACATCAGCAAGAAGTTCGGCTACGAGATCACGTTCATGGGCTTCTTCAAAACGGCCTTCCCCATCATGCTGCTCACGGTGCTGATGGCGGGCGTGTACCTGGTGCTGAGGTTCCCGGCCGCGTAGGCGAAGCGGTCGCGCATGCTGCGTGAGCCGACGACGGCATGCGGCGACGCGCGCGTTCCGATGCGACGCGAGCCTACGATCAGGCCAGTTCCTTCTCGAACGCAATGCGCAGGTCGCCCTGTTCGGCGCCTTCGGCCAAACGAATCTCGCCGCAATACCGAAAGCCCGCCTTCTCAAGCGCACGCCGCATCGGAACGTTTTCGGGGTGCGTGTCGATGCGCACGGAAGCCATGTTGGCGCGGCAGGCAAGGTCGAACGCATACTGGAACATCGCGCCCGCCACGCCCTTTCCCTTGCTTTCGTCCGCCACGCACACGCGATGCAGCGCCACGTAGCGCGCATCGTCGCCGGTCAACCACGCGCCGTCGATGACGGCATACGAAGGATCGGGGCCCTCTTTGTAGGCAAAGATCCCCTGCACCGAACCGTCTTCCATGGCAAGATACGTGCAGCCGTCCGCTATGTCCTGCACCCACGTTTCGCGACAGGGGTACCCGTTTTGCCACTGATTCACGTCCAAACCCCGAAGCTGACGCTTCGCCTGGTCGGTTATGTCGCACATGCGATCAAGGTGCTCAGCTGTTGCAATGACGAATTCCACGAACAACCTCCTGCGAGTTCGTAAGCCAAAACGAGCGATCAACGCTGCCCAGTATACCGCCTCGCAAGCGCCGACAATCCGCGCGATCAGCCAACAGCAAGCAGCGAGGAAACCATGGCGTCGACGTCCAGCAGCGACAAGGGAGCGCGGGCGGCATCTTGCAAGGATTCCGTCTTCAACGGCGCATGATCCAGCTCGTTCAAGTCGATCACGTAGGGATCGCCCGAAAAGCGCAGCCCCAACAAGCAATCATTGCTGCGCACGATCACGATTTGAGACGATGACTCGCTGACGCATGCCTCAACATCGAGCACCGGCACAAGTTCGTAGCCTTGCGAGAGCACGCCGCTAAACTCCTTAGGAAGAAACGCCAACGACTTCATCTTGCCCGACGACACCACTTCCTCAATAGAGGAGAACGCAATGGCGATGTTGCCGTTTGCGACGGGAACGACAAGCGCGTTCGAGCGATGCGCCTCCCGCTGGCCGCCGCCTATCAGTTCCTCTATCCACCGTAAGCGCTGCTCAACGTCACGCATGGGAACCCTCTTCCTTGAACGCTGCGTTCAACAGATGACGGATGCTCACGACCGCGCAAGGATCCCCGTTCTTCAGAAGCGCATAGCCGAAGCACCCGGCCTTGCGCAAGGACCCCCGATCGAGCAACTGCGGCAGCCGGCTTACGGAAATCCGCTCGTAGCCAACTACGGCGTCCACCACAAGGCAACGCCGCTCTCCCAGCTCTTCCAAAAACAGAACGAGCAGAGGATCCTCCGCCTTCAAAGGCGAGCCCGAACTCGCTCCGTTTATGAGCTTCGAGCGATTCCCGTCCTCTCCCACGTAAAACGCGGCGCGAACCCGCTGGGGCGTTGCCGCCTGAGGCTCTTGTGCGCTTTGGCTATCAGGCTCGATCCAGTTTGCATGATACGCTTCAAAGCGATCGATGCGTTGCGCGGGAAGCGCGAACGTCATTGAACCCGTGCGCAAAAGCGCTGCTTCCATAATGGTGAACGGCACGGGAATGTGCAGCACGATCTCAAGCGTGCTGCGATCGGTATTGCGCACCTCGCCGCGACCGCCCACGTGCTGCAAAAGCGATGCAACTTCGTTGAATTGGGAAAACATGCCTGCAACAGGAGTTTTGGAAGCAGCGGCAAACCCAGGGACCAAAAGGAGGGCGCCCAGTTCTTCTTCGGTATACGCCTCAAGCGGGCGCGTTAGCAGCCCGTGTTTCGCAGCATGTTGCCCAACGTCGTGCGAATTGAACGGCATGCCGTCGTGCTCGATGCGGCACACCACGTCCGATCCATCGGCCTCCAATCGCAAGCGCAGCAGAGCGCGCGCAGGCTTTCCCGCGGCAATGCGATGTTCGGGCTGCTCGATCCCGTCGCGAAGACACAACCGCACCAGACGCTTGATTATCTCCTCCATTGAAGCGAGCACCGACCGATCGAGAACCATGTGGCCGTCGGCAATGTCCAGGTCGACAAGCACGCCAAAACGCCGGCTGCAATCGGCAACAAGCGCACGCAGCGATGGCGCTATGCGATCGAACCGTTCGATACGCGACCGCGCAACGGCCGTGCGCAGCTCGTCCACCACCTTCGTATGCGAGAGCACGATGCTGTTCAGCTCATGGTCTTGCGGCATGCTCTCGGCATGCTCGCGCAACTTGCGATGCACCTCTTCGAACTGCGCCAACACGTTGACAAGCTGGCTCCCGCGCCCGTTCAGGTGATTTTCGTCCGCAAACGAATACGGCAGCGCAGACGCGGTTCCCCCCAAGTCTCCAGACGCAATGCTTTCCTTCTTGTATGCAGGAATAGCGCTTTCATCAGCAACGATGGTGCATCTATCTACAAAGAACGACCCTTTGATGGTCAGCAAAACCTGTTCGGGAACAGAAGAGGTGAAGCGAATGAACAGCCCGTGGTCACGCAGGTACGTAATGGTGGATCGATCGCTTTTAACTGCGCGGGGATGGCACGACGCCGTTTCGCACAGCGGCACGATACGGCGCATCACAAGCGACGCGCGCGTGTTCTCGAGTCCGCAATTAGGCTTGAAGATAACCTGAACGATGAATTCCTCGCGCTTCGCCTGCTTCATGCCTGTTCACCCGCCACTTCAGACTGAGCGAACGTGCAGCAGTTCTTTCCGGTTTCCTTGCCACGATACAACGCGCGGTCTGCACGCGCGAAGTTCTCGGCAAGCGTAAAACCGGAATCGTACGAGCACAGCCCGAACGTAAGCGTGCAGGAGAACTCGCCCATCCCATCGTCGATGCGATACGCGGCAACTTCTTCGCGCATGCGATTGCACAGGCGCAGCGCGTCATGGTCGGACGTTGCAAGCATGACGATAAGCAGTTCTTCGCCGCCCCAGCGAACAACGGGGTGGCTCCCAGCCAAATCATCCAGAATGTCGGCGATGCACACAATGGCGATGTCGCCCGACTGGTGGCCGCGCACGTCGTTGATTGCCTTGAAGTCATCTATATCGCAAAGCGCCAGCACCGTGTTCGAATCATGGCTGGACTCCTGCATTTTCTGCTCTAGGTAATCCGTAAGGTAGTGTCGGCTGAACAGGCCCGTAAGCTGATCGCGAAAGGCCAAGCTTCGCATGGCATCGAGCTTGTCCTGCAATACGGCGTTCGCTTCACGCAGCTGAAGGCACTCGGCACGATCCGATTCCGACGTCGAATCCGACGAAGGCGCAGCAGTCCGCCCGGTCACTTGCCATCACCGTTTGAGCGCCGCGCGGGCTTCTCAAGCGTAAAGCGATCGATCAGGCGCTTGAGGCCGCGAGCCTGGTCAGCCAGCTCCTCGCCAATCACCGCGCTCTCTTCCGAAGCCGCCGAGTTTTCCTGGATCACGTCGGACAGGCTGTTCATGCTTTCCTGAATCTGCGACAAAGAATCCAGCTGCTGCGCTGACGCCAATGCGATGGCGGACATCATCTCCTTCACGCCCTCTGTAGCAGACACAGCGTTATCCATGCTGGCCGATGTCGTCTTAATGAGCGCGCTGCCGTTTTCCACGTTGAGGGTGGCATGGGCGGCGAACTCATCAGCCGCGCGCGACGCCTCGCTCACCTGCGACGCTAAACGCCGAATCTCTTCGGCAACAATGGCGAATCCGTGGCCGGCCTCACCTGCGCGCGCCGCTTCAACGGAAGCGTTGAGCGCAAGAATGTTCGTCTGGAACGAAATATCCTCGATGGTGTTCGCAAGCTGCGAGATATTGCTCGTGCTCACCCTGATGTCTTCGATGATCTTCACGGCCTGGGATATCTGACGATTGCTCTGCTCGACGGCATGCAGCACCATGGCGGTGTTTTCGTTGGCCGTAACCACGCTCTTGTTGTTTTCCTCCACCACCTGGTTAATGCCCTGCACGCTGGTTGCCAGCTCCTCGATGGCCATGGCTTGTTCGGCGGAACCCTGCGCAACGGTCTGCGAGCCGTCGGCCATTTGCGACGAAGAGCGCTCCACCTGATCGGCCGTCTCCTTTAGCCGCTCCACCGTCAGGCGCAGCGTTTCCACCGTCTTGTTCATGGACGCAGCAAGGGAACCCAGCTCATTACTCGAATCGGCAACGGCACGCACCGTAAGATCGCCTTCCGCCACATGCCGCGCTATGTCTTCGATCTCGACCACCGGTACCGCAATGGCACGAGTAATGCGATGCCAAAGCACCATCACCAGCGCGATGGCGCAAAGTCCCAGCAGCACGATGATGACCGAAGTTGCGATTTCCACGTAGGTTGTATCCTGCGAGTACTCAAGAGCTTCCTTTTCGGCGATATCGACGATGCTGTTCGCCAGCGCCACCATGATGTCCTTTTGCGGCGTGTAGCTCTGATCGTACATCTCGTGCGCCCGCTCGATGTCGCCCGCGCGTATCGCTTCGATAACCTGATCGCGAACAACGATAAGGCTTTCGCTTGTCAGGGCGAACTGCGTCAGAACATCCACGTCGGTTTTGAAATTGCTGGCAACAACGTTGTACTCGGCTTCGCGCACGATTGCCAGCTGCTCGATGTCGGAGACAAGCTGCGTTCTTTCGGCGGGGTCATCCGTCAGAATGCACTGCCTCAGCGAAGCAGACGTTTGCTCGATGGTGTTGCGCAGCAAGATGGCGCTTTTCGACACCTGATACGGACGCTCGTAAAACTCCGTGGTCATCACTGAATTCTGATGAACGCCGAAGATAGCCACGCAAATAGAAACCACGAACAGCACGATGATCGTGAGGTAGGAAACCATGAGACTGCGGCTAATGCTCGCGTTTTTAAATGACAGGTTCATAAGGCGGTCGCTTCCGGTCGCTTTTGATATACCGAATCTTTCCTGTAGTCGAATCTTGCTCGGTCACGGAGTATTTCCGCGTGGCCGAGAATAAGGTAACCCGAAACGGCTAAATGGCGATACAAGTTGTCAAGCACCTGCTCACGAGTGCGTTCGTCAAAATAAATAATAACATTACGGCATATAATAAGGTCGTAGCGGCGACGCAGCGCCTCAGGATTGCAAAGATTCGCCTGCGCGAACGCTACGCGGCGGCGAATCGGGGCGGTTACCGTATAGGTTTCCCCGGTGCGCGTGAAGTAGTCCGAAAGCCAGTGCGGCGGAACCTTTTCCACATGCATAGGGTGATACACCGCTTGGCGGGCTTTCGCGATGGCCGCGCTTGAAACGTCGATGCCCGTAATGCGCACTGGGGGAATAGCGTGATCGCGGCTATAGTCCTCTACGATCATAGACGCGGTATAGCACTCTTCGCCCGTGGAACAGCCGGCGCATAGTATGTTCCAGGTACGACGCGGCCGAGAACGTTCCAGTTCAGGAAGCGCGACGGTACGCAAAAAATCGAACTGCTCCCGCCCGCGCAGAAAATACGTGTAGTGCGTCGTGGCAAGATCGATGAAGCGATTCGTTATCTCGGGATCGGCGCCCCGCTCCACCATATCGAAGTAGGACGAAAACGAGGCGCACCCCAGACGTTCCCGTTCGTGCGAGAGCCGACATTCAAGCAGCACGCGTTTGGACTGCATATTCAGCCCGAGCGTGCGGGATAAATACGTGCAGATTCTATCGAACTCTCTGTCGGTTAAGTGATCCAAACCTGTATTCCATTAATTACATAGGCACTCGAGTTTATACAGCTTAGCATGCTACGCACCTTGTTGCCAGAAGGAACCAACCCCTCGGGAAATCGAAGTCGCCAAGGCCGTCGTTTCCGTTGCACGAAAAGCATCCAAGAGCTCGCGAGCGCCCTGCCGCGCGCGCAGCACCTAGCAACCATGCGCGCCCGTTCGCCCTGCCGAGCGCTCGCCCGCGGACACCGCGCCCTGCCGCGCGCGGCAACGAATCGAGCATGGGAGTCGGGGAGTGCGCCCGCCCATCGGGTATGATGAAATGAACTCCGGCGGATGACGTCCCGGGCGCCCCAAGAAAAAGGACTCCGAACATGGAAACCAACCAGCCATCCATAATCGACCTGCTTATCGAGGCTCACGTGCACCTGGAAAGGCAAGGGCCGGGCAGCGACGACACGACGCGCCGAGCCTTGAGCTTCCTAGGCGAGCTTGACGGCTTCTCGAACGTAGCGGATCTGGGCTGCGGAAGCGGGCCGCAAACGCTCGAGCTTGCGCAGCACCTGACGGGAACCGTGGTCGGCCTCGACCTGTTCCCCCAGTTTATCGACGTACTGAACGAACGCGCCGATCAGCTGGGGCTAAAGGATCGGGTGCAAGGCGTGGTCGGCTCGATGGACAACCTGCCCTTCGAGCAGGAGTCGCTCGATCTTATATGGTCGGAAGGCGCGGTCGACAACATCGGTTTGGAGAAGGGGCTTGCCCATTGGCACCGCTTCCTCAAAAAGGACGGCTACGTTGCCGTAACGTGCCCCTCGTGGCTTACGAACCAGCACCCTGCCGTCATCGAGAAGTTCTGGACCGATGCTGGAAGCGGGCTGGATTCGATCAGCCACAACATCGCAGTCCTGCAGAACTGCGGGTATCGGCTCATCGCTTGCTTCACGCTACCGGAAAGCTGCTGGACCGACGAGTACTTCGCACCGCGCGAAACGGCGCTCGAAAAGCTGCTGGAAACGTACCCCGGCAATGAAACCGTGGCGGCGTTCGTGGCGGAAAACCGACGCGAAGTCGAGCTGTACGCAACGTACGGACGCCATTACGGATACGTCTTCTACATCGGAAGGAAAGCCTAGGAGAGTGCGCGGAACCGCCCGCATCCCGCCTTCCCGCACCTCATTCCGGGTGAGGTTGTTGACCAGTCTTTGTATAACAAAAGAAAGCGCCGGAGGAAGTGAAATGCTCACCATTCGGGCGCTTTGCTAATACGTACTCTAACAGGTATCACTTGATGATGCAAACTTCCCCGCTACGATTCACATAAATCAAATGCTTGATGGTTCTCAACTCGCAGCACCATTTCCGCACCTCGCGCTCAATGACCATATCGGGTAGTTTCTTCATCCTTCGAGCATCGAGGATGACGTTCTTCGACTGATGCAGCGCTTTTCGCAAGTTCTTCTCAATAACTTTCGCCTTGTCGGATTCGGGGGTTTTAATTTCCCAGATCAGCCCATTCACGATCACGTCGGCGGACGTGGTTCGGTACTCCTCGCTGCGACGGATAAACTCCACGGTCATGCCCGCCATCGCGAGCGCCTTGGCCGTTTCGTATTCGTGCGGCCAGACGTTGAGGTCTGGCGAGATGATGATCTTTCCCCTAGATTGCTTCATGGGTGCCATTATACAGGCTGCAGAAGTCGCATTGCTTTCGAAAGAAAGGGCATCCCTACCCGTGGATCTTGATAAAAAACAGGCCGCCAGGTTCTACCCTGACGGCCTGCATCTTTCGTGGAGCCAACGAGCGGATTCGAACCGCTGACCTACGCATTACGAGTGCGTTGCTCTACCAGCTGAGCCACGTTGGCATACGGCCTCTTGCGAAGCGCGAACATGAAGTATACAGAAAGCCCGCTCACCTCGCAAGAGGGCTTTCGTGGATTTCTCGCAGGAATTTCCACAACCCGGCCTGCGCGCAGGCGTGAAAGCAACAGCTTCCCCGCCAACCGGGAGCGCACCAGGCAGGCTGCTATACTGGAAACACCTTCGCGGGTCCATCGCAACGATGCGCCCCGTGCGAAAGAGAGGAGTCCTCATGCTGTACGACAACGTCATGGTCCCCTACGACGGATCGGCCTCGGCCGACGCCGCGCTGGCCGAGGCCGTGCGCTTCGCCAAGGAAGACCCCGGCCTTACGCTGCACATCGTGCAGATCATAGACACGAACAAGCTGGTCATCAACAGGTTGGAAGCGCAGAGCATAGTGGACGCAGCCGTGCCCGAAGGCATGCGCAAGGCGTTCGAGGAAGTAACGGCCGAAGCGAACGATCGTCTGCATAGCCAGATCGATGGGATCATCGACGGCTTGATGAATCGCATCCGCATCGAGATCCTCGAAGAAACGCACCCCGGAACCCAAATCGTCTCGTACGCCGACGAATGCAACTGCGACCTCATCGTCATGGGATCGCGCGGGCTGGGCGCGCTGCGCGGCATTCTGGGCAGCGTGAGCAGCTACGTTCTTCGCGAGGCCCCCATCCCCGTGCTGGTGGTCAAGGAATAGCGAAGCGCACAGCGGCCGCGCGTTGATCGTTTGTTGGGATTCCCGTGCTATGCTTCGCCGCGTGCATGCCCATTAAAGCGAAAGAACCATATGAGAGCAGGACAGAAACCTACCGACGTCACCACCGTGCTTGTCGTGGACGACGAGCCCGATATCGTCGAACTATTGGAAGAATATTTGAGCGACCAGGGCTTTCATGTTCTTACCGCCAAAGACGGAGCAACGGCGCTCAAGCGGGCTCAGCAAAAGCCCGACCTCATCGTGCTTGACGTCGGCATGCCGGAAATGGATGGTTACACGGTATGCCGACGCATTCGCGAACACCTAAGCTGCCCTATCCTGTTCCTGACGGCTCGCGTGGAAGATATCGACGCCCTTGAGGGGTTCGAGGCGGGTGCCGACGACTACGTGCTGAAACCTTTCTCGCTAGCGGTACTGGGCGCCCGCATCCGCGCGCACCTCAATCGAGAGCAACGACGCCAAACGAAAGCCGAAGTGCGCTTCGACGGCAACATCGTCATCGACTACAGCGCGCGCACCGTCAGCGTTGCGGGCAGCGCGGTCGAGCTGACGCGACGCGAGTTCGACATTGTTTCATTCCTCTCCAAACACCCTGGTCAAGTGTTTGAGCGCGATCGAATTCACGAACGCGTCGGCGGCTGGGAGAACGAGAGCGACCCATCGGTCGTCACCGAGCACATCCGACGCATCCGCAAGAAACTGGCGAAGGCTGGAGCGGAAAACGACCCCGTCGAAACCGTGTGGGGAATGGGGTACCGATGGCGCGCGTAGGTCGGGCCGGCGGCGCCGACGGCAGGCCCGCAGGCACGAGCAACGGCGACAACGGCGCGTCCGTAGGTGCGGCCCGCCTCGCGCAGCTGAGGGAACGCTGGCGCAACGCATCGCTCAAGACCTCGTTCATGGCGTACATGCTGCTGTTCCTGATTGCGGCGCTCGTGCTGTCCCTAACAACGTCAGCGCTGTTCGGCAGCCTGCAAAACGAAGCGACCGCCGATGCCTATGAAATATCGGGTCTCTACCTCTACGACAAGGAAACCGACTCCCTAGTGGCGGCGCGGTCGATCGAAGTCACGTCCGACAGCCGCCTGGCGTTCGTGCAAAGCGCACGCGACGGCATGCAGTCGATCGCGCGGGCTGAGCTGCCCGAAAGCACCGCCGTAGCGGACGCGAGCGACTACTCGTTCGTCTACGACTTCAACTACGAATCCAGCGGCGAGCAGGAAACGCCCGAGCTCACCTTCGGAACCGAAGCGACGCTCGCGAACCTGCCCGCCTACGACGCATGGGCGCGCGAGCGATTCGACGCATGGCTGGCCGAGAACCCCGACAGCCCCTATGCCCCGCTCTTCTCCCTGAACACGGCCGAAGGTTCCGCGGCGGAAGGACCCATGACGTCGCCCGTCGGCTACTACCTCAGCACGCCGGCATCACCAAGCGCATTGGCTCTTTCCTCCCTGTTCGGGTTCTTGTCGTTTCTCATGTTTCCCTTGTGGTTCGGCGTGTGCATATTCGCCGCCGCACGCCGCTTTTTCCGCATGCGGCTTGCTCCGGGCCTTGCCGTGCTCGACAACGCCACCGAAAAAATAGCCAAGCAAGACCTCGATTTCACGGTGGCGCGCGGCCGCGACGATGAACTGGGAAGACTGGCTCAGTCGTTTGAAACCATGCGTGCTTCTCTGGCGGAATCGCAAAAAGCGCTGTGGCGCACGGTCGAGGAAAGAAAGCGCCTCAACGCTGCCTTCGCGCACGACTTGCGCACGCCGCTCACCATACTGAAAGGCAAGATCGAGCTTCTGGATACGCGCATCAAAGCGGGGACGGCGTCTCCCGAGCAGCTGGAAGCCTCGACGGCGGCGCTTTCGGCCCAGGTCGAACGGCTCGAACGCTACGTCGCGGCCATGAGCAGCCTCCAGAAGCTGGAGGATCGCGAACCCGAACGGTCCGACATCGCGTTCAGCCGCATAGCCGAACTGATCGAAGATGCCGGCAACGGCCTGGCTCGCTCGAACGAGGCGCGCTTCGCCCTGTTCGCCAGTCAGCGATGCGCATGCGAGCAGCCTTCGATGCGCGTTGACGGCTCGCTCGTAAGCGAAGTGGCAGAGAATCTTCTAGCGAACGCCTTCCGTTACGCATCGAAAACCGTGTCCACGCGCCTGGACGTCCGGCCGACAGAACACGAAGGCTGTGAAGAACTCGTGCTCATCGTGGACGACGACGGGCCGGGCTTCTCATGCGCGGCCCTGAAGAACGGCTGCGCGCCGTTCTTCAGCGAGACTCCGTCGAAAGAGCGATTTGGCCTGGGGCTCAACATCAGCAGCTTGCTGTGCGACAAGCACGGCGGATCGCTCACGCTCGAAAATCGCCCCGAAGGAGGCGCGCGCGTGACGGCGCGGTTCGCATGCCGACCTTGAACTCGACCTATAGTTTACGCGACGTTGACCGGGAATAGATATTTGGCTCGTAGCATCTGATGCAAGCTAATCGCACCAGAGAATCGAGACACCCATGGACGACATCACCGCACTGCATCGAACCATCGCGCCAGGCGCCTCGTCGCAGTTCCCTCCCTGCGCCGCAAGCGCCGCTGCAGCTGCCGCTCGCGCGCGGCAGCTGCAAATAGCGAAGCGCGCGGCGTTCATCGTTGCCCTGCTGGCCTGCTCCGCAGGCTTGATTGCGCTCTGCGTTCGCTTCGGCCCCGAAGCTTTGGCGTTCGTATCGGATACCGAGCGCTTCCGCGCATGGGTGGAAGGCATGGGGATCGGGGGGCGCATCGCGTTCGTCGCAGCGAACGCCGCTCAAGTGGTGCTAGCCTTCCTTCCCGGCGAACCGCTTGAACTCGCGGCCGGATACGCGTTCGGCACGGTCGAAGGCACCCTGCGGTGTCTGGTGGCAAGCGCGATCGGAACCGGCCTTGCCCTGCTGCTCACCCGCACCTTCGGCATGCGCGTCGTGAGGCTGTTCTTCCCTCCCGAGAAAATTTCGGAAGTCAAATGGCTGCAGGACGCGCGGCGGTTCGAGCTGGTGCTGTTTCTGGTGTTCCTTGTTCCCGGAACGCCGAAAGACCTGCTCACATACGTTGCCGGATTGGGAACGAGCCCGGCGTGGCGCATCGTGGCACTCACGACCGTAGGACGCATTCCGTCTATCGTTTCGTCTACGCTCGTAGCCGGGGCGGTGGGCAGCGGCAACTACGCCGCAGCGGCCATCGTGGCTGCCATCACCGTTGGCCTGGCGGGAATCGGCGTGCTCGCCTATCGGCACGTCACGCGAACTAAAACCGAAACCGTGTAGTTATTGAGAATAGTTACTGATAACTACCGATTCGTAACCTCTCTTCTCGAACGAAGAGCGTATGATGACGACAAGAAGTTCACTGAAGTCGCCACCAACGAGCGCTATGGCCACAGCGCAACCGGCCAGCTCATCGGAGCGACACAAGGAGAGAGAGGCCCCTATGCCCAGTTTCGCTAATCCGTTTGCCGGCAACGTCGACCGCAAAATGACCAACGCCGAGCTCATGCAGGCACTGCGCCTTGACATCGCAGGAGAGCTTGAGGCTATTTACCTGTACGAATCCCACTACCTGGCCACCGACGATCCCGCGGCTAAGGCCGTGCTGGCCGACATCCGCGACGAGGAGAAGGCCCACATGGGCGAGCTCATCACGCTGATGCGCCATCTGGATCCGAAGGAAACCGAGTTCTTCCTGGACGGCGAAGGCGAAGTTCAGGAGATGCTGGAAGACCTGGGCATCAAGACGGACGGTCAGATTGCGCCGGCGCCCGCCGAACCCGCAGCAGCTCCTACGGTGGGCGATCTTTCCTAACCTTGCCACCTGTGCGGAAGGGGCCCGCCCTTCCGCCGACGACCCAGCAAGACAGTCGGCTTTGCTTTCTGCCTTGCGCGTGGCCGCACGCTTTCCCAAATCGAAAGGAGTTCGATATGGATTACCTCGCTCGTGAATCGGCCGATCTTTCGGCTGAGCTTTGGAACCGAATCGACGACGCCGTCATAAGCACGGCGCGCCAGCAATTGACCGCACGGCGCTTCCTGAAAACCTACGGACCGCTCGGCCCCGGAGCAACCACCGTCGCCGTAGACGGCGTGGCCAAAGAAGAGGTGCTCGAAGACGGCATCGGCCGCATCGTCGGGCGCACGCAACTTGAACTGCCCATGCTGTACGAAGACTTCACCCTGCTCGGGCGCGATCTTGAGCTGGCCACCCAAACGGGCATGCCGCTTGATCTGGCTCCGGCCGTTACCGCAGCCAAGAAGGCTGCGCGCCGCGAGGACAGCCTGGTGCTGAACGGCAGCCAGCTGCTGGGGACCGAAGGCCTGCTCACCGCCAAGGGCGCGAACAAGATGAAGCGCGCCGACTGGAACAAGGGCGAGAACGGGTTTTCCGACGTAGCAGCCGCCGTTTCCCAGCTTGCCAAGACCGGGTACCTGGGCCGTTACGCGCTTGCCGTGGCACCGGATCTGTTCCTGGCCTTGCAGCGCCTCCAGCCCAACACCGGTATGCTGGAGATCGACCGCATCAAGAAGCTGATCGGCGACAACGTCTACATGACCAGCGCAATCGACCAAGGCAAGGCCGTGTTGGTGTGCGCGGAGCCCGAGTACCTCGACTTGGCGCTCGGCCTTGATCTTTCGGTCGGGTACGCAGAGCTGGTGGACTTCAACCACCACTTCCGCATCATGGAAACAGCCGCGTTGCGCATCAAAGACCCCGCAGCAATCGTCGTGTTCGAGTAAACGCGAAACGGCCCGCACGCTTCACAAGGTGCGGGCCGTTTCTTTTCGAGCGGCGCAGGCCGCCGAAGCTACGGAACAGGGCGCGTAAGGGAGGGGTCTGCGCGCCCTGGGAACCGAAAGGCTACGCGTCGATCGCCGCAGCGGCGTACTGGCCGGCCAGGCGGCCGCCGCAGTACGCGCACATGAGGGAATAGCCCTCGTAGTCGGTGTACGGCGCGCTCATGAGCGTACCGTTGTCGGCGCCCGCCACGTACAGACCGGGGATGGCCACGCCCTCGGCGTCGATAGCCTGCAAGCGGTCGTTCGTGCGGATGCCGCCGATGGTCACCCAAGCGCTGGGCTCGTACTGCATGGCGTAGAACGGACCGGCGGCCACCGGCTGCAGGAAGCAAGCCGGCTTGTAGAACTGGTCGTCCTTGCCCGCAGCGCACGCAGCGTTGTAGGTTTCAACGGTCTTCGCCAAATCAGGGGCGTCAATGGCCTCTGCCAGCGCCTCGATCGAATCCGCCTTGAAGGCCCAGCCCTCTTCGACGGCGGCGTCGAAGTTCGCCTGAACGTTCTCGAGCGCCTTGCCCTTGAGGGTCATCATGCCGGTGCGCCAGTTCTCGGCGTCGGAGCCGCACAGCGTCCACGCATCGGTGCCCGCGTTCAAGCCGTCGACGTACGTCTGGTCGACCACCGCGTAGTACTTCCCGCCCACCAGTGAGATGGCTCCGCCCAGCGCCAGCGGAAGGTTCGCGAACTTGCCTTCGTTACTGAAGCGACGGCCCTGGTTGTTCACCAGCAACGTGCCGTAAATGCCCACCGTGAACGCCGCGTTCTTGCGATCGTACAGGCCGTCGGCCTTCTGATTGGAGCCGGCGAACTCGTTGCCCGCGATGCCCCACTGCGTGGACACCTGGCCGCCCGCAGCCTGCACCATGTCGATGCCCTCGCCCACGGACAGGATGTTGCCCAGCGGGTTCACGAACGTGCCGAACTTCTCCAGCATCATGTCGGCGCTGCCCAAGAAGCCGCCGGTAGCCACGATGACCTGCTTGGCCTTCACGTCGATGACGCCTTCGCCTTCGCACTGCACGCCGACGCATGCGCCGTTTTCCATGATAAGGCGCTTGCCAGCGGTGTTGAACAGGAACTCGCCACCTTCGGACTCAACGAATTCCTGAAGCGGCTTCATGCGCGCCTCGCCCTTGGCCTGCGTCTTCGAGTCCTTGGGATCGGCCTGGAAGTTGGCGCGCACCGAAGCATGGCCGGCGCCGTAGTTGTCGGGACGCAGGCCGGTGGGCACGCCGAAATCGCTGGTGAACTGGTCGATGGTTTCGCCGGAAATCTCCACGGCGGCCTTGATGGCGGCAGCGTTCGTGGACCAGTGGCCGTACTCCATAATATGGTTGAACGCTTCCTCAACCGTAAAGTCGATGCCAGCTTCCTGCTGCAGCTTCGAGCCGACGATGAACGGGCCGCCCGCCAGCGAGCCGTTCGCCACGCCCACGTTCGCGCCCTTTTCGATGACGACGACGCTCTTGCCGGCGCGCACGGCCTCGACCGCAGCCCACATGCCAGCGCCGCCCGCGCCAACTACGGCGATGTCGCACTCTTTCGTCTGGTCGGCCGTTTTCATAGCGGCGTCGTCGCCCTTTGCGGACTCCGACTTCGATTCGCTCGACGCCTGCGGGGCGCAACCGGCCAGCGCGGCGGCTCCGCCCAGCGCGGCCACGCCTCCCAACGTCAGAAAGCTGCGGCGCGACAGGCCCTTGGTGATCTCGCTCATAAGAACTCCCTCCGAAGAATTCACGTGTCCGTCAGCTTGAGCGCGGCGTCGGTGCCGCATGCCAAGCTGATCGGCTGCCCTCCCTGGGCTCTTGGGCCATCATGCGTTCAACCTTGGGGTTTGTCGCGGGTGAACCGCCCAACAAGGGGGGTGAATCCAAGCTCACCCCTGCATTCACCCCTCCCGAAGCACGGCATGCATGCAGGCAGGCGACTGCCGCAAAGACGCGCTCGACGCATGGTTTGACCAAGCGCTCAGCAAAAGCCCTTGCCAGATACCCAGCATTTGCGGCAGCGCGCAGCGCGCCCGCATCCTCACGATGCAGGCGCGTCTCTTCGTAACGCCACGCACCCGACCTGGTACAATATGGCAACCACAAGGAGGCGCCGTGAAACCAAGTGATGTCGTACGAGCCATCGTTCCCGAAGATCAGGCAGAAGAGGAAGATTCTTTTGCTGCGCTGCTGTTCCCCCTGCGATTTTTGGGCATGGGGCTGCTTGTCGCATGGCTATGCTGCACGCACGTAACCTTCATTTTTCCTGGCTTCGGATTTCCCGACGCGTCACTTGCGGCCATCAATTACGGGATGCGCGTAGGCGACGTTGGCACGTTTTTGGTGCTCGCCCTTTTTTCAAACCGCATCGGTCGCCTCGGCAGTCATAAAAAAGCAAGCGCAGCATTCGTAATCATCACGGCAGCAGGGACAGCGCTTCTGGGACTGGTCTTGTTCCCCGCAGGAAGCGCAGCGGCAATTCTGTTTGCCGTATCGGCCGTAACGGCTATCGGCGGGGCCTTTCTCTTTTGCCTTTGGGCGGAAGCGTACAGCCAGATGGGAACCACGCGCACGCTCATGTACGGCGCAGGTTCGTGCATCACCGCCGCCGTAGTTTCGTTCGCAGTCAGCACCATGCAGGAACCGTACGCTATCGCCGCAACGGCGCTGCTTCCCTTGGCGTCGTTGGCATGCGCCCTGCTGAGCTTGCGCATCCTTCCAACGGAACCTGCCCGCTCGGCGAACACACGCTACCCCCTTCCCTGGAAGCTGCTGGGCATCATGACGGCCGCCGGACTTCTTTCCGGCACCGCAGGATCGGTCATCCCCGATGCCACCTGGATGGGAGCCATCCACCGCGTGGTGGCGACCGGACTCGCGGGTATCGTGATCATCGTGATGGCGCTCACGCTGAAAGATCGTATCGACGTGCGGTTCCTTGCAAAGGTTGGCCTGCCCCTTTCCATCATCGCGCTGGCAGCGATTCCCTTCGCTGATCCGCAATGGGGATTCGCCGTCTCGTTTTCCCTCAAGCTGGCATACGTGTGGTTCACCATGTTCGTACTGCTCATGCTGGCAAACATCGCGTTTCGCTTCGAGGTTCCCACCCTGCGGCTCTTCGCCCTTGCCCGCGCGTTGAGCGAGTTGGGAATTTTCGCGGGAATCGGCATCCGCCAATGCCTGCTGCAGAACAGCCTGTTTTTCAACGAGGCGTTCCTTGTTGGATTGGCGCTGGGCGGCATCGTGCTGGTTTTAGTATGCGCACTGGTCTGGACCAGCGAAAAGTCCGTGAACGGAGACTGGGGCGCATCGGGAATAACCCTTGACGGACAGCTGCATGTGCCCGGTCCGCGCGAACGGTTCATGGCGCGATGCGAGTCGCTAGCGGAACGATACGGCCTCACGGCCCGGGAAACCGAGATCATGGGGCTCATCGCCCAGCGAAAAAGCCGCGCCGAAATCGAGCAGCAGCTGTTCCTTTCCGAGAACACGGTGAAGACCCATGTTCGTCATCTGTACGCCAAGCTCGGCGCGCACTCAAAAGCCGACGTCATAGCCTTGTTCGAGGAGTGACGCCCGTGCAGCGTGGGCACACGCGTCACGTGGCGCGCAGCACGTGGCACGCGGCACGCTGCACTCGGCACGTGGCACGTGGCACGCGGCACACTGCACCGAAGCCCATGGGCCCGCTGTCAAAACGGACGAGTTTTGCGGGACTTTGGCCGGAAATTTCGCCCCTCGGAAGCAAGGTTTGCGAGTAGCTTTCGCATAATGCCAGGTCAGAAGCGTGCGCATTTTGTTTATTCTCACTCGAGGACCCGCAAAACTCGTTCGTTTTGACAGAACGCACAGTCCACGCCAGCCATCGTCGATCCGCCGCCCGCTCCGCAGCGCCCCCTCTCCTGCCGCAAGCGCTTCGTGCTATGATGCTCTACCGTGACCGAAATCATCCAACATAGCGCGCGCCCTTTGTGGACCTACAAGGTATTCCTCTTGCTGGCAGCCGCCATTTGGGGCTTAGGCACCGTCGTCATCAAGTCGACCGTCGACGCCTTCCCTCCTGCGTGGCTGGTAGGAGTGCGCTTCACGGCCGCCGGCATCATCCTGGGCGTCATCATGCTGCCGCGCTTCCGCAAGAATCTAGATGCGGATTACCTGAAAAAAGGCGGGATTCTGGGAGCATGGCTGTTCCTTGCGTACTGGGCAAACTCCACGGGGCTCACGGATACCACAGCTTCCAACAGCGCTTTCTTGACATCGCTGTATTGCGTGATCATCCCGTTTTTAGGCTGGGCGCTGCGCGGATCCAAACCCACGCGATTCAATGTAGCGGCAGCCATCGTGTGCGTCGCAGGCGTCGGATGCGTTTCGTTTGCAGGCGCATCGGGACTGTCGCTGCGATTCGGCGATCTGGCCACCCTGCTTTCCGCCCTGTTCCTGAGCTTTCATGTGCTGTTCACGGCGAAATACGCGCGAGGGCGCGACATGACGCTGCTCACCGTGGTGCAGTTCATCGCAGCGGGCGCACTTGGTTTCGCCGCAGGCATCGCGTTCGAGCCGACGCCTAATTTCTCCGCGTTGGGCCTGGATACCTGGACCAGCTTGGCCTACCTGGCCGTCTTCGCTTCGTGCATAGCGCTGCTGCTGCAAAACGTCGCAGTCGCGCACGTTGACCCGGCTCCGGCATCGTTGTTCTTGGCTACGGAATCGGTTTTCGGGGTAACGTTTTCCATTATGTTTCTGGGCGAAGCCCTCACCGCACCGCTGTTCGCCGGGTTCGCTCTTATCTTCGCCGGCATTGTGGTGAGCGAATACCTACCTTTACGAGCGGAAAAGAAGCGCGCGGCCCGAAAGGCAAAGCCACGTGATTAAACGGTTGCGCGGGCGCGTGACGCCAACCGATAACCGCCCGACAAGCCGATCCGCGCCCAAAAGCAGAACGATAAATGTCACTTGCCTATTAGTAGACTATGTCATATAATAGTACTCGTCTGAAGCACCCTGAACCGGAAAGTCCTCCAACGCTTTCCGGTTCTCCTTTTTCTGGGGCACATCGCGCATCGATCGCTCTTGACACCCTTTGCATGTACCGCGATCGAGCGCACCAGGCAACGCACCGTCAGAACCTTCAATTCATCCCTCTGAAGAAAGAAATACCGAAGACCTAGTACGCTTGGAAGGATGCTGAAACCCGTCTTCTTACTACAATTGAAAAGGCTTATCTCCACGCAAGACGAGGGGTCAAAGCGTGAAGGCCTGCACAAGAAACAACTTACGCACGGGTAGAGGAGATGGTTGATGAAAGCGTACAAAACAGTGGTATACAGCTTTTTTATCGGAGGGTTATTTGCGCTCATTGCCCAAGCCTTGGTGACGGTATGGACCCAGCTTCTTGCCAACACTCCCATGGAATTCTTCATCGGCGGCTCCACCCTTATCAGCATGGGCGTCATCGGATGCGTGCTGGGAGGATTTGCAAACTATCAGATCGTAGAGAAATGGGGGACTTTCGGAGCCCTTCTTCCGTTTTCAGGTTTCGCCATGGCCGTCGGCATGAAGATGATCGGACCTTGGACAAAAGACAATGCTAGCGTCGGAAAAGCCATCATCCCTGGTCTTTGGTTGGTGATTTGGTTCAACCTTGTGGCGGCAGCCATCAGCATCCTGTTTGGCTACATCTACGGCATGGCAGGCATAGAGCCCTTGATCAGCCTCGAAAAAAACACCACCTCCACAGTGTTTCCTCTTTCCTTCTTGATAGGCGGCGCGCTCTGCATGCTGTTCCAAGTTGTCTACTTGATAGTTAAAAAAATAACTCCCAAGTGCAAGCCGCTTTGGATTCTGCTTACGGCATGGTTTTGCGGATCCGTTTTCGCGCCACTGGGCATCTCTGGCGCACTTGCAAGCTTGGCGGGACAAGGCTTCAGCGTACTTATCCCCGTTGGTGGTTACAACATGTACAACGTGGGAATGTCGTTCGCTATGGGAGCTTTCGACGACGGCTTGCTCCATCTAGGCTCGTTCTTCCTCGCCGTCGCAGGACTGTTCTTTACGGGACTTGCAACCTTTTTGATCTATAAGGCAAAGTTTGGCCGAATGCCGCTTGAAGAAGTTCATCGCATGAAAGGCCAGGAGTTCATCGACGGAATATAATGAACCTACGTGCAAACAAAGCGCGGCAAGGAGACCGGCATGTCAAAGAAAGCAAGCAAACAATTCTCTAAGGCCTTCGAAACCATCGAGACTTTGAAGGCAAGCAACCGCAAGGCGTTTATTAAGATCCTTGCGGCCATGGCAGTCGTCCTATTGCTCGGCCTCGGACGCACTGCCCTCGACGTGTACGGCCTCATTCCATCCGAGTCGGTTGGCACAATAGCCAGCGGCGCTGTTTATCTGATAGCTATATTTATGGCTTTCATTGCAGGGCAATCGGGCATCAGCATTGCCAAAAATCGACGCGAGATCGACAGCATCTGTGATCGTACGGGAATTACGAAAGACCGCATCAAGACACACCGGTAGAAGCGCCACCCGTAAAGCAGCTCACCTCTACCGACCTAAAAGCGCTGCCCCTTATAAAAAGGGGCAGCGCAAAACCATGGCATCATTTCCAAAATGAGAAGCCTATCTCATTTTGACATGCGCAACGGTTCGTTCACACGCGTCAGACATGGACGAATATCTTCGGTCAGTTGATCCGTTCTTCCCTTCTTACACGAGTTGTAGCACACTTCACCGCAAATCGTACACACCACAGGCTCGGGAACAGCCATGTCCGTCAAATCAAACCCGCATTTCGTACATGGGTTTGGTTCAGAGAAATGCTCCAGATCCACCGCATTGAACATACCGCACTCCGGACACTTGACCGGGCGTTTGCGCGGCGGTCTGCAACCGCCGCAAATCGGATTACACGACCAACACACGTTCTCTCGCTCCCTTCAACCGATCTAGACGCACGAACACCTTGTCGTCGCTCTTTGCGATCAATGGTAGCAAGAGATAGTCCCTCATCCATCATCCCCAGAGTCCCATATTTAACTAAGGACACACAGGTTCGACCAATCATCCTTCTCAACGCATTCGCTTGCTATATAATATATGACGTAGTCTAGTATGATCGCATGTCACATGCGCGCGACACGCGGAAACTCACGGGGAACAGCGCGCATACTCAACCCATGGAGGCTATCATATGGCAAGCCATCACTTCACTCTCACCTCGTACGACCCGGTTTACGTAGTCGCCGAGGAAATCCGAATTCCCGAAGACGCCATCAAAGACCAGGCAATCCGCTGGTTGAAAAACATGATTTGCAAGGCCGGTGAAGAGCCTAAACTTACCGACAGCTGGATCAGCACCCGCACCGAAGACTTCAAGAGTGTAGATGACCTGTTGATCTTCATTCGATACAACATGTATAAAGACAGCAGGGAGCTTCAAGAACTGGCAGACCAAGACGTTATCTGCAAAGAACTCGCGACGCGTTTGGTTGAAGAGCTCCCCGAAGATCTCGTTGAAGGTGCGCTCAACGACGCGAATGTACGCCTTGAGGAAATGATCGCCCGGAACGGTATGACCCTGGAGAGTTTCAGCCAACAGCGCGGCATCACGGTTGAGCAAGTGTACGCCGACGTCAAAGAGCGCACGCTTCAAAGCCTCCGAGAAGACTCCGCGCTCGAAGCCTACGCAACCCATCAGGGAATAATCGTTGAGCCTGAAGATTATTACGATATCATTCCCGGAGACAGCATCCAGGACAAGGCGCGGAAGAGGCGCCAGATCGAGATGCAGGGCCGCCTCGCCCAAATGGAAGAGTACGCCCGAAAGACCAAGGCCCTAAAAGAAGTCATGGAAAACGCGAGGATCAAACGCAAGGCTACCGACACGGAATGGCTGCGCTACGGAGACACGAGCAACGACGTGCTCAACGCGAACAAGCAGTTCCCTGACAGCTTCGTAGGATTGTAAGACGTAAAGCGCGAAGCATCTAAAAGGATTCTTTTCGATGCTTCGCGCAAAAGAGAAAATCGAAGCCCCGCGCCGCAACGCGAAGGCAAAAGAACCCCCGCCATACTTGAAACCAGGCGGGGGTTCTTTTGCACTATCGGCGAAAAAGCTTAGCGATAGTCTTCGCCCTGGTCGCCACCAAGCAGCTTCGACTGCTCTTTGAAATGTTTGCTCTTTTCGGCAGCAGAAACAAAATTCTCAGGCGCATCTTCGATTTCGAGAATCTCCACTTCGAAATTGAGATTCTGGCCAGCCAAAGGATGGTTCAAGTCAAACACCACCACGCCCTTGCCAACCTCCAAAACCGTCGCAGGCATAGGCGATCCGTCTTCGCCGCTTGCTAGCATAATGCGCTTTCCCACTTTGACGTCGGAAACGGGAATCTGCTCCAAGGGAATGCGCGCCGTATAATCCTCTAAGTACTCACCGTATCCACCGTATTCATCAACGATAAACGTAGCACGCTCGCCCACTTCGTTCATCTCCAGAATAGCCTTCTCGAATCCGTCGATCGCCATATCCATACCCGTTTGAAACTTCATCGGATTCTCCGGCGTAGCGAACCCAAAAACCGTGCCATCATCGAGCTTACCCGTGTAGGTAAGAGTTACCGTAGAGCCAAGTTCCATCTTCGATCTCCTTTTCGAATCGATTGTCCACCACAACGCGACAGACAATCCAGCGGGCAGTTCGCTTATTCAACCGGTTCTTCTACCACCGTGACCACAGCCGTCTCAACCAGCCATTCCGTCGATTTCGACTGACGACACATCTTTCGGACGGACGCCATGCGACCGCTCTTTTCCCAATCTTCACGCGTGCCCTCAAGGCCGCGCTCGCTCGAAAACATTCCATCGATGTCCTCTTCGGAAAGCTCCCAGCCCTTTTGCGCGAACAGGGATTCAAGAGCGCAGTCGATAGCTGCGCGGCGTTCTGCTTCGATCGAGATTTTTTCTTTCATCTTGTCGCCATCAATGCTGTTCTGCAGCATCCATTGCTGCAGGCTGGTTCCCTGCTGCTTGAGCGACTGAATCATCTCGCGTCCGACATCTTGACGAATAAAATCAATGTAATAAGCAGGGACGGCCCCTTCTAGGCGATTGACCAATTGATCAATCGCTCGATCTACCATCAGACCGGGGAGGTCTTTCCCCTTCTGCATATTGATGGCCAATTTCAACTGCTTCCGCAGATCATCAACATTTTCGCAACCAACTTTAACCGCAAATGCGTCATCCACTTCAGGCACGATGCATCTTCGCAAACCCTTGACTTCGACGATCGCGCTCAACTCGCCGTCGCCGTATTCCGATTCGCCTTCGGCATCTTTTGCCTCGAAGTCGAATTCGAGCCTGTCGCCGACTTTCGAACCAATTACCTGAGCATCAAACGATTCGGGCATGGTTCCCTCGCCCAGACCTATCATGCGGTCGGCCGCTCCAAGACCAGACACCATCCTGCCGTGGTTCGTCACGGTCAAGGTCATTTCAACATAGTCACCCCATTCGGCTTTATGCTCAGCATCGTCGATCGTTTCAAAAGAATGGTAATAGCTTTGCAGTTCGCGAATCTGAGCTTTAATATCCTGCTCGGTTGCCTCCTCGGGCGGCATCACGATAGAAACCGGTTCATAACTTGCCAGATGCATGCTCGGCGCAACGGGTCCGGACACATCGAACGAGAACGGCTTCCCTTCTTCCAGCATCTCGGCAACGTTGAATTGAGGATCCCCGATAAAAAGAACTCCCTCATCATCGATAGCTTTGAAGGCAAATTCATTGATAAGCGTCTCGGCAACTCCGCCCATAGCGTTCGCATGACCGCCTACGCTTTGCTCCAAGATATTGCGAGGGGCTTTGCCTTTCCGAAAGCCCGGAATATCTTTTTGAGAGATCTGGCGAAAAAACTCTTTCGCTGATTCTTCGACTTCCTGCACCGTTGCGACCATGGTGAAAGAGAGCTCTTGAACCTCGCCATCATCCACGCGCGTTTTGTCTTTGATTAGCACGATTTCCCCCGAGTAGTTCGAAGATGTTTGGCTTTTTTGAACCCTGTTCAACTTGCATTCAAGCCCGCTGACTGCATGGTAGTAATTGTACCACAATCGCCCTGCTATAATTCTTGTTATATGGCCTTTAATCAGGCTAAACTATCAAAAGCAAGGTGTTTGTAACTTAGCAGAAAACGCCCGAAAACTACGATGAAAACACCGAAACGAATAGGCTTATTTTCCTTTGTTTGCAGGGAGGAAATCATGGGGACCTACGAGCGCGAGCAGCAGCACATCAAACAGGGAATTGCCCAGCGAGGCCAAGCAGCACTCGACTATTTTGCGGAGCTGGATGCCGAGCTTTCTGAAGAGGCATCCTGCCTTACGCATCGCCCGGATTACAGCAAAACGCTCTTCGCACCTGAGCACGATGACATCTACCGGGAATTCTGTTCTTACCTCGACCTACCCAAGCCTCGCTTCTTCGACAAAGTTGAAAGCCCTCTCGTGATCGAAGGGCTCACGGCAGCCGATGTCTACTTTGCTATGAAGTCGAAGAATCCGCGAATTGTTTCGATAGACGGAGCGGCTGTATACAACATGCTCGTCAAGCTTCGTACGCAACCCGAAATCACCAAGCGGGTGCTGAGTTTCACTCCCACGTGCTACAAATGCGGATAGCAGGCTCTACGCAGGATCAGCCGTATTCAAACGAATAGCGCATTTTTGCAGCTCGTCAACCATGTGCATGTCTACCGCTCCATCGCACGCGAGCCCCTGATCAATCTGCGCGTCAATCAAAAAGCAGGCTCGAACGAAATCTTCGTTCTGCTGGCTAAGCATCCCCAAGCGACGCGCGACCTCGAATCCCTTTTCAAGATCGGTCGATTTCGCAACTCGCCAAAGATGCAGCGTCACCAAGCGCACCGACCCTTGAAAACGTCTTTCAACAGGAACTTCCACCGCGCGACCTCCTTGTATTGCCCTCAGCAATGATGCGTCTCGTCATACAAGTCGCCTATACCGACTATAATGGAGCAAGCAAAAAGTCCAACCCCGATCGAACAAATAACCCCAGACCAGCATGCAAAAACCGCATCTTCAACAACCCATTGTCGAACAGATACGAACGGAGCGCCCGCATGTCCGATGAAGCACTCGATGCAGCCCTCGCCGAATACGCCGACGTCGAAAAACGCTACGTGCAAACCCTTGAGAAAAAGGGGTTGATATTCGCTCCAAAATACGCTGACGCCGATCTTTGCGCCCAACTTCGCACACGCCTGATTGCACGAGGAGTTGCTTCGCGCAATAGCGGGGCAAGTCTCAGCGTGGGGCATCTTTCGTCGGCCTGCGTGGAATGCACCGGCAACCGCGGATCGGAAACGTTTTCCACTACGTTCAAGTGCCACCGAGATTGCTATTTTTGCTTCAACCACAACCAACCCGAATACGAAACGTTCTTTCGCGAAGGCTGTCCCTGGAAGGAAACCCTCGAACGATCGGCAAGCGAGAACCAAACTCTTGCTTGCGTGGGTCTAACCGGAGGCGAGCCTCTACTCGATCTGGAAAACGCGATCGACTTTTTACAACATGCAGAAAGAACGTGGCCAAACGCACACAAACGCATGTACACCTCAGGGGATCTGCTGACCGAAGAGAGCGCTGCGAGATTGTGCGCGGCCGGATTGGATGAAATCCGATTCAGCGTAAAGGACGACGATACTCCCGATCAGCAAAAGCAAGTTATTGCAGCTATGCGCGTCGCCAAGCGCCACATTCCCTCGGTCATGGTGGAAATGCCGGTGATTCCCGGTTCCGAGCAACATATGCACAAGTTGTTCCGCGCATTCCAAGAGGTCGGCATCGATGGCATCAACCTTTTGGAATTCTGCTTCCCCTTCTGCAACTGGGACGAATTCAGCAAGCGAGGATTCATGCTGAAGAACCCTCCATTCGAGGTCATGTACGACTACGATTATTCGGGCGGCTTGGCCGTCGCCGGTAGTGAAGCACTTGCCCTTTCGCTTATGGAGTGGGCACTTGACGAGGGAATATCGTTTGGAATGCACTACTGCTCCCTTGAAAACAAGCACCGCAGCGAGCTTCGACAAAAAAACGAACGAGCTGCCAACGCTCATCCGTGCGTAGTATTCGACAACGACGATTTCTTTTTGAAAACGGCAAAAGTGTTTGGAAAGGATGTGCCTCCGGTACGCGCAGCGCTTCAAGAAGCAGGCTGCACCGACTTCATGGAAGACCCGGCCGAACAATCCCTTGCATTCCCTCCGCGCTTTCTCGATACAGCGCGCAGCATCATGGCAAATAACGGGAAGTCCGTCCGCATCATGACATGTTACTTGGTGTGCGAGAGCAATGACTCGGAAAGCTACCTGATTGACGTGGCTTTGCGCGAAGCATAGTGCCACAAAGCTTGCACGGCATCCAAGCGAACTTCAAAGAAACGCCCCGGACGTCCGGGGCGTTTCTTATTCACGCATGCGCGGTCAGGCGTACAGAAACTACGCAACCTTCCAAGGAGCGCCCGCCGGATTCAATTTGCGACGAAGAGAAAGTTCTTCAGCAAAAAGAATGCAGTAGCGCATACCCTTAAGTGTCACGTACAAGCACGCGATCTCATGCTTGCCACCATGGTTGAACACGTCGTACGTCAGGTACTTACGATCAAGCATATCCTGGTATATAGGATTGCCTTTAAGCTTGCTCAAAAGCATGTTCGTAGACTCGCGCCCCAGTTCGTCCTGCTTCAGGCAGATGTTGTACAGGATGTTCTCCTGCTCCTCCGTCAGTCGACCCAGTTCTTCGACTTCTCGCTTGATCTCGTCTTCAGTTGCCATAAGAGCCTTGCCTCCTTGCGCGGTCCGGTGTTCGCTTTTTCGGCGCTTCCCATAGTTTTCAATACGATGCCCGTAAAGCTCTTTCCCCCTGAAAAGCGCTACGGACAACGTAGTGCTCCCCATTTCAAGAAAGGACTCGCCCCGAGAAACAAGCGAGCCCTTTCTCTTCACTTCAGCAAAAGCACATCGCTTAAGCTTATTCCGCCGGCTTGATGTCCTTGAAGCTGCCGCCAAGACCAAGTTCGCCAGCACCTTCGTTACCAGTAGCCTTCGTGGAGGTGTAACCGCCCCAAGCGCGGGCAATGTACTTGCCCTTCACGAAGAAGATCTGCGCCTTCATCAGCTCGGCCTTGGTAATGCCGCACTCAGCCATAGCTTCATCTTGGCTCTTGCCCTCAGCCAGCAGAGCGTTCAGCTTCTCTGCGCCCTCGGGTGCGTCAAGTGCCAAAAATTCGTCACGAGTCATTTCGCCCTCCTTGTCAGTCTTCAACACGATACCGTGGTCACCGGCTACGCAACCGATGGCCACGGTAATCCTACCTAGAGCGCAAGCTTAGAGCTGGAACAGCACCATCGGGCGGTCGAACTCAGCCATCTTGGCCTGCATCTCCTCAAGCGTACCGTAGTACATGGAAGCAGACTCTTCTACCTGCACAGCCATCGGGCGCTGGCCGGCCTTATCGCCGCCCGTTCCCCAATGCTCGGAGAAGATGGACGTCGGGCACGGGATGTAGAACCATTCCCAAGCGTCGCCGTCATTGCCCTCGCCCTTCTTGAACGGACCAACTTCGACTTCCTTGATGCCGAACTGATCGAGAGGAAGGCCGAGCTCTTCCTTGCAGGCAATCTCAGCGGCATGATTGCCAGAGAAATAGGTGTAATCAACGAGCAAAGCGTATTTCTGATCTGCCATTGGTGTCACTTCCTTTCTTGTTAGTCCTGGTCAAGGCTACGGACGCGACGAACGTTGCACATGACGCCCTTGTAAGGAGCACCGAAGCCAAGCTTACCAACATTGAAGTGCGGAACCAGACTGTTGAAGTTGGACTTCCAAACGCCGAACAGGTTGGGCTCTTCGCCATCCTGCTCGGGGAACCACCAGCCATGAGCGCAGTTCAGGATACCGGGCTTGATGACCGGAGTAACCTCGGCCTTGAAGCGAGCCTCGCCGAACATGTTGTAAACCTCGCACCAGTCGCCATCGGTGATGCCGTATTCCTCGGCGGTCTGCGGGTTGAGCTGCACCCACGGCCACGGATCGATCTGACGCAAAGACGGCACGTGACGATGCTCGGAGTGGAACGAGCTGTAACGACGAGAGCCAGACGTAGAAATCAGCGGATACTGACCGGCAAACTCAGGCTTGCTGATCGGGCTGTAGTTCGGCTCTTCGTAGTACGGCAGCGGGTCCTCGCCCCAGGATTCGTACAGAATCGAGTAGGCTTCGATCTGGCCGGTAATGGTGTTGAAGCCGGGCTCGCCGTCGAAGCGGAGCAGACCCTTCTCGTACTTCTCGTACTCGAAGCCATGAGCGCCGGGCTGATACAGGCCAAGCTCCTGGAAGGTCTTCCAGTCGAAGCCAAGCTCCTTCAGCTGATCGCTGTAGAAGTCCTCGACAGCCGTTGCCAGAGCATCGAGGTCGAGGGACTTGCCGTCAGCAGGCTTGTACCACGGCCACCAGCTCGGGTTGAGGCGCTGACCAAACATGAGGCAGATCTCGACGTCGGACTTGCACTCGCCAACCTGCAGAGCCTTGTTCATGGGGCCCATGAACACGGTGTTGCGGCCATAGTGCGTCAGAACGATGCCGTTGTGCTCGGCCCACGTTGCCATCGGCAAGAAGTAGTCGCCCACGGCCATAGCCGTCGGGGTCATGGTGAGGTCCTGAACGACCACGAACTCGAGCTTTTGCAGAGCCTTATGCCAACGCTTCGGCTGAGCGGAGCAGGTCGGAGTCAGGAAATTGGAGCTGTTGAACCAACCCATCTTCAGAGCATAGGGCTCGTCGGATTCCATGGTGTTCAGCGTCTCGTCGGGCTGCGTGGTAGCCATGCCGGTGGACAGACCCGGCCATGCAGCAGCACCGATGCGCTTCTCCCACACAGAGTCTTCCATAGCGCCACGCTGCTCCATACGCCACTTGCCAAGCAGAGCAGACGGAGGACCAAGCGTCAGGCCACCGGGGCGGTCGATCGAGCCAGCCAGAGCGGCAAGAATGATGAACGCCTGGGACAGCTGCACGCCGTTCTTGTTCTGATCGAACGCCAGACCCCATGCCCAACCGACAGGACGCTCGGTACCGATAATGTGCGCAACGCGCTTGATATCCTCGGCGGGAACCGTGGTGATCTCGGCAACCTTGTCGACGGGGTACTCAGCAGCACGCTCTTTGATCTCGTCCAAGCCGTAGATCCACTTCTCAGCGAACTCGTGATCGTACTCGTCGTTCTCGAACATGAGGTTCATGATGGCCAAAGCAAGAGCGGTGTCCGTCTGAGGACGAACCTGCAGGTTGATGTTGCCGTCATGAGCGCCCACCCACGTGATACGGGGGTCGATGGAGATAATCTTGGTGCCAAGCTTCATGAGGTCGACCAGGCAGTGGCCGAAGAAGCCGTCGCCGTTGGACGGAAGAGGTTCTTTACCCCAAACAACAATGTACTTCGGCACTTCGTAACGCGGATCCTGGTAGCTGCCAGGCAGATGGCCGGCATAGTCGAGCTCGGGATAGCCAGCACCCAAAACGTAGTCGGAAATGGAGCAGCGCGGACCGTAGCAGGACCAACCGGACTGCGTGTAGCAGCAGTTGGGCGACTGCAGAACGGAGAAGGTCAGCGCATAGTAGAAGATGCAGGCCTCGCGACCAGTACCGCCGAAGCACACGATCGACTCGGGACCATACGTCTCCTGGAAATAACGAACCTTCTCGCAAATGGTATCCAGAGCCTCGTCCCACGTGGTCTGAACCCACTTGTCCTTGCCGCGATCGGCATAATCGCGCTTCATCGGGTGGATGATACGCGACGGAGCGTACGTGTACTCGCGAAGAGCAAGGTTCATTGCGTTCACGCGACCGGTGGTGATGGGGTTGTCGTCATCGCCCTCGATGCGGATCAGCTCGCCGTCCTTGGTAACAACCTTGACGCCGTACCCTACGGGATGGCTTCCCGGAGGCGACCACGTATTGCTACGGGTTACAACCGTCCCATCCTCCATTACGGTTTGCCACTGTTTACCGTATGCCATGTTTTCCTTCTTTCTGAGCTCGTCACTCGCATACTGAAGAAACTTTTTCCGCCTTGCGGCGAGAAAACCAAAACATAAGCTACTCGGCGATCACCCCCTCCCCGGGCTTTCAAATCTGAAGGATGCCCATCCCCAACGGGCATCGCCAAGTACTGTTCGCCTTAAGCGGTGGGAGGCTTGGGGGCACCGGGAGCCTTGGGGGCACCAGGGGCTGCAGGGGCTGCAGGGGCGCCTGCACCGGGAAGCGGCTTTTCGCCATTGATGTACGGCGTGAAATCGCACTTGCAGAACGGGCACTTTTTCAAAGTAACGCCCGCCATCATCTGGATGGTCTTACCGCACTCGGGGCACTTGTTCATCCCGTCGCCGCCGGACGCATCTGCTGGTCTAAAACACATAAGGGAAGCCTCCGTTCCTCATTTGATCGGCAACCGCAGCAACGTGCCGTCGCCGACCACTCCAACGTATGTCATGCACGATGCAAAACGGGGATTTCGCCACCGTGCCAATGACTTGCCAATACCGGCTTCGGCCATTGCAAGCACCAACGTATCCGGTGATTTCAGAATAGGTAGTTCCGCAAATTGCATATCGAATCACAAGGACAATTTTGGTGTGAATACCATCGGTCCGAGAGGTTGATTTTCGTTTGAGACAAGTACGATATGACTCTGTTTCACCTGATAATAAGCCATTTTTTACATTTCTTGCTTTTGGTGGTCGACGCGCGAACGGGCTTAGGTACGCTATAATCGCGGCAGACCCAAACACCCCTGAGGAGGCCCTGGTGAAAAAGAACAATCGAGTCTATCTGCCCGCGGACGCACTGGCCCGTCACGAGGATTTCGACGTCTGGTACGAAGACGGGGACACGTTTCTCAGCTTCAAGGGAGATTGGTCCAGCGAACGCGACAAAGTGACCATATTTGGACGAATGGGCGGCGAGATGGGGCGTATCAAGCCGGACGCGCAAACGCTTACGTACTATTTGCAACTTGAGCGATGGGAGTATGCGTTCCATACCTTGCGAGTGTTCAAGGACTATTACATAGAGGGCCTGCGCTGGCTGGTCAAAGGAAGCCTATCCAACCCCCCTTTCCACTTCACCAACGAAGACACCTCGAAGCAGGAAGGCCACGTCCGCCTAGTCGACTTCAAAAACCGTGGGGCATGCTACGAAATCAAAACGAGCGACGTCGCCAAGCTGCGCATAGCGACGGCAGCCATCGTGGCCATGGGCATCAAGGAAGAATACAAAGGAAAGAGCGAAAGCTTGAAAGACCCCAATGCGTCGAAAGCCCAGAAGCTCAAGCGATGGATGTTTGAAGGGCGAGGCCTTACCTACGAACAGCTACAAGAGCTCGAGAAGGCCCCTGAGGAAGCTAAGAGCCTCGCTGAAGACGCCAAGTAGGCACACAAGACCACCAACGCCAAGCAAACCGGGAGAGACCCGGACAGCTGTCCGGAAGCACTGATCAAGCCGAGCAAAAAAGAAGCCCTCGCTCCTTCATCGAAGGGCGAGGGCTTCTTGCGTAACAAAACACGTTGCGAAGCCACACGTCGGACGGCTAAGCCGTCAAGGGGAGACGGTCGCGTCGCGAAAGATCCATGCTACTTCTTCTTGTTCTTAGCCAGCTGAGCGCCACCGAACACGAAGAAGTACAGGAAGGGAAGAAGCAGGCCGACAGCCATGAGAGGCAGTGCGTACGGCTGCTTGGACCATCCGGGAACCACCAGGGGGCAAACGATGCACAGCACAGCCAAAATAGCAACGATTACCAGCATAACGCCGAAGCGCATCATACCGTCGCTCTCGGAGTTGCCAAGCTTGTCTTCCTCTTCCGCCAACGCATCCATAGACTTGCCAGCTGTTTCCTTAACGAACAAAACCGTGCAGATGAAGCCCAGGGCAAACGGGACAATAAGCACGAGAACCACCGTCGACCAGTTTGTATTGCCGGCAGCAGTCTGGAACATGGCCATACCGGCAATACCGCCGAGAACGATGGAGGACGCCGAACCGCCGAAGCGGGCGAATGCCTGGCACCAAGAAGTACCAGTATTGCGGATGGCGGTGGGATAGCTCTCGGGCATCAACGGCTGAACAGCGGTGATGGCATAGTTGAGCGCAAAACCGAACAGCAGCATAAGCGCGATGCACAAACCCATATTGTTCGGAGCAACGAAGATGGAGCACAAAATGATAGCGACGATGCAGAACAGCCACGACCCAGCGAGGTTGCGCTTACGGCCAACCTTGTCAGAAACGAAACCAACGGCGATGTTCGAAGCAATAGCCGCCACGTTGTTCCACGTCTGAAGGGCAACGCTGTCGGCCTGCGAATAGCCAAGACCCACGAACCAAGTGGGAATCCAGGCGTTCATGCCGTACACGCAGAACTGGCCGACGAAGTAAGCAGACCAGATAGCGCAGGTTGCCACGATGAACTTGCTCGAGAACAGAACCGAAGGGCCAGTCTTGGCAGGCTTCGGAGGAACGATCAGCAAAGCGGGATCGTAAGTGTGAGAAGAGTGACGCGTTGCCTGCTCGATCTGGGTCAGGCGCTCGCATGCCTTCTCCTTGTTACCCGAGTTAGCGTACCAGTGCGGAGTCTCGTGCATGGTAAAGATGAGAATGATGCCGTAGATCAGAGGGATGCCGCCGATCAGGTAGCAGATACGCCAGTTGGCGTACATGGTAGCCGTACCGCCATCAGCCAGAGCATAGGTCACCTGGTTGGTGAATTCGCCCAAAAGCGGCGTAGCTGCGTTGCAGATAGGATTGGCAATCAAACCAGCCAAAACCCAGCCGACGACCATGAAGGCCATACCGAACGTAACAAAGATACCGCGTTGCTTGGACGGCATGCTCTCGGAGAACACCGTGGTCACAACGGGAATGCAGGAACCAACGCCAAATCCGGCGATCAGGCGGAACGC
Source organism: Paraeggerthella sp. (assembly GCF_048427265.1). Taxonomy (NCBI): domain Bacteria; kingdom Bacillati; phylum Actinomycetota; class Coriobacteriia; order Eggerthellales; family Eggerthellaceae; genus Paraeggerthella; species Paraeggerthella sp. The sequence goes on along the minus strand of NZ_DBFOSR010000022.1, from coordinate 42,967 downwards.
GGCGAAGAACGCCAGATCATTCGCAAATGCCTGAGGCAAGGTGAACAGCCCGTAAAACATAACGGCGGCAATCAACGTCTTCTTGCGACCAATCTTATCGGACATAATACCGCCGACAGCGCCGCCGATAACCATGCCGAGCAAGCCCCACGTGGTTAGAGACCCCATAAGTGCTCCGGGAGCCGCATCTTCCGGCCAGAATGTATGAGCAACGAACAGGTTGGTCGAATTGACGATCATGAAGTCATAACCATCGAAGATCATAGCAAAGGCGAGCAGCACGAACACGACCCACGTGTGCAAACTGATGCCGATGGAGTCTATGACTTCTGAGATGGTAAATTCTTTTTTATCCATCAAAACCCCCTCTGAAGGAAAGTAAACACTGTTGCAATTCGGCCATATCGGCCAAATTGCAAAAATTAAGTTCACCCTCTACGCGATAGCAAGACGGCAGCAGCGCATTGATGGGAAACTACAGACGCTTCAGTATTCGCAAATTATTGAGGCTTCCGCAGTTTTGAGTTCCGCCCCGTATCGGCCCTCGAATCACCCATAAGAATACGCAGCAGCCGGAAGAAACGACCGCGCACGTCCCCCTTTCCACGATTCTCCTTCGGATAGCCAAGCTGAAAGAGCGCAGCCTGGCCAACCCCCTATCAATCCTTGTCAAAAGAAACCGACGCCGCAAATACTAGGCATCGAAGGATGCAGAGCATCGAATCATGGGGGCAATTTTCAAATGGACCCTATCGTTCCGAGAGGTTGATTTTTATCATTCTTCAATCTCACCACCCCATATAACCCCAGATGGCGCTTGTAGACCTAATATTCTGCATTTGAACGACGATCTGTTTTCGTTTATATTGAACCCACCGATGATTGAGCCGCGAAACATCTGAGGGCGTGACCCATTTCCCCTATCCAACGCATCGGGAAACACCGCATGCGCCTACGCGCAAATGGAGAAGGAAACGGGCCGATTCAAAAACAACTCTGGGGGATACGGGGAGAGTCTCATGGCTTTGTCTTTTCCGCGCGTCAGCATTACGGTTAACGACGACCGAGGCCTAGGTACTCAAGGCGAGCTAAGCGGCTTATCGCTAGGATTAGGCATCCACCAAGCATGGGTGTATTCCGCCATGTTTGGGACTACTACGATTTTTCAAACAGGGGGAGGCACCGCCCAAAACGGCGACTCCATCCCCTCGGTTACGTTTGTGTTCCTGATATCCATCATCGTGTTTGCCGCAACGCTTTTCACCGCTGCGGCAACGGACCAAAAATTCCTTCGCACATACACGCGAAAGCAGACCATGATCGTTGCAGCGGCGCTTACCTTTATCGGAACGCTCTCCGTGTTCGCAGCTTTCGCTCCCGGAATAATCGGCATAGCGGCAACAGCGTTCGCTGGAGTTGCAACCGGGATCGGATCCGCGTTCATGCTCATCTTTTGGGGTGTCGCCTACTCGCGCGACAGCTCGGCGTCTATCGTCGTGAACACGGCGGTGTCCACCGTTATCGCCGTTGCCATATACTCTCTCGTCCTGCACATCGTTCCCGCACCGTACTCCGGAGCGCTTACCGCCTGCCTGCCTTTATTGGAGCTCCCGCTGCTCTGGCAACTTACACCCGAAAGCTATGCCATCCGGCATGCCGTTCCAATATTCAACCCACTACCCGTCAAGAAGGTTCCGTTTTCCCTGCGCCTCAGTTTTCCTGTACTCCTGTTTGGATTCGCGCTGGGCGCCTTGCGATCCGTTTCCACGCAAATCATCTTGCCATCATCCGATCTCACAACGCAGTTGTTAGCGCTATTCGCCGGAGGGGCGGCTACGATTCTGCTTCTTATAACCGTATTCTCGATTGATAAAAGAAGTCATTGGGATTTCCTTTTCAGGCCCATCGTTCCCTTCATTGCCGTCACTCTGTTCTTTTTACCATCGCTCGCTCTGGATAACAGCATGGTGCCCCCGCTTGTCCTGCTGACAGGCTACATGTGCTTCGAATCGCTCATGTGGGTGTTTTTCGGAGAGTTGGCTCAGGAGTTTCGCTTGTCCCCTATTTTCGTGTTCGGAGTCGGACGCGGATGCCTAGCTTTGGGATCTCTTGTAGGATCTCTTCTAGTCGCAGACCCTCACCTCCTAGACGCGCTCACGCCGTTTGGAGAAAACAGCGGCGCCGTCGTCGTCATGTTCACCATGGTGCTAGCGTACGCGTTGCTCCCGCGCGTACGCGATATCAAGCATGCCATTGGCCCCACGAACGCCTCTTTCAGCAAAGCCATCGCATCCATGAATCTTCAGAACGAACAAGCGCACATCGAAAACCAGAGCGAGAAAACAAGCAACAAGGCCGCTGAAACCAGCCCAATCCTCGACAGCGCAAAGAGCAAATCAGAGAACCCCCCTTCCATCGCTTCTGGAGATCCCCGGAGAAAAGCCGGATCGCAAAAAGCGGCAGCCGACGTATTGCCGCTTGACGAAGGGTCTCGCAAAAGCGGCTGGTTCCGCGGTCAGTGCGAGGAGATAGCCAATCGCTACCTGCTCTCTCGACGCGAAACGGAAGTCATGTTCATGCTGGCAAAAGGATACAACGCTGCCTATATCCAGGATCAGCTGTACATCTCCAAGAGCACGGCGAAAACGCACATCTCGCATATCTACCGAAAGCTGAACATCCACAACCAGCAGGAGCTGCTCGCCATGATCGGGGAAGGCCGGGAGCCGCGCGAGTAGGCGTTACTTCGCGCATTATCGCTAGAGGGCGCACGTCGAACTGCAACCCCAGCCGCCGTCCAGGCCGTCCCGCCGCGCCGCCCAAGCCGACGATTCTGCCGCCCTCCCGCATCGGGAATATAATGACGATTGCGTAAAACATAAGGCGGGCTTCCTGCGTTTATGGCAAGATGGAGCATTGCATAGTCGTATACAAAAACGCACGACAGCCAAGGTCGCTCAAACGCGAACCTCAACCATGCGAACGGTCGCGCACCGCACCGTACCGCACGAAATGCCGCGCGCGACCGCAGCGAAGAAGCAGCCGCGCATGCGATAAAGGAGACATGATGGGCTTTCTTTCGAGATTCGAAGGCAAGATGGAAGACACGTTCGAGGGCGCAGCCGACCGCATGGCGAACTCCCCCATCTCGCCGGTCCAGATTGCGAAAAAGGCCGAAAAGCAGATGAGGCGCGAAAAGATGGTAGGCGCCGGCAAGCAGTTCGCGCCAACCCTCTACACGGTGCTGGTCAACCCCGACGACGATCGTCGCCTGTTCGGATACTACCCCACTTTGGCAGGAGAAACGGAAACGTACTTGGCAGCCAAAGCGGCGGAGCAGGGGCTGGTCATGGACGGGCAGCCGCTTGTGCGCTTCATCGTGGACGACGGCCTCAAGCACGGCAAGTTCGACATCATCGCCGAGGCGGTGGCCGCGCCCATCATCGCGCAGCTGCGTCAAGAAGAGATGCAGCGCTACGGGCTTGCCGGAGCGCCGATGGGCTACGCTGCGCCGCAAGGCGGCTACGGTGCGCCCGGCTATCAGGGCGGCTATCAGCAGCCGTACGCGCAAGCTCCGGCGCCGGCCCCTGCGTACGCAGGATACGAAAACCCCAACGCGCCCATGGGCGGCTTCGACGCGCCCGGCCAGTACGACGCGTACAACCAGGGAGGTCAGCTTCCCTACGTTCCCGAAGACGAGATCGACCGATCCATCGATTACGGCGAGTACACCTTCGACAGCCGCGACTTCGACGAGTCCCGCGACGCTCCCGCCGCAAGCCGCGCGCCGCGCGTGGTCGATCCCTTCGACGTGGCGAACGCCAGCATGGGCGGCGCCGTGGGAGCTGCCGCAGGTGCCGGCATGGCCGCAGCAGCAGCCGCAGCGCCGCACGGCGCCGTAGCCGCCGACACCGTCGTGTTCGCCGGCGGGCAGCAGGCAGCCAGCCCCGTCCCCGCGCGGGCCGCCGTGCGCGCGCGCTTGATCGACGAGGCCAACAACCGCGCGTACGACCTAGCATCCTCGCGCCTGCTCATCGGACGCGAATCGAAAAATGACATCTCCGTCCACGACATCAACGCCTCGCGCACGCACGCCGAGCTGCGCCTCGACCAGCAGGGCGTATGGGTGCTCACCGATCTGGGATCCACGAACGGAACCTTCGTCAACGGGCGCGAAATCGCCTCCCACCCGCTATCCGAAGGAGACCGCATCACCATCGGCATGACGAACTTCGTGTTCACCCAAGCCTGAACGCAACGGAAAGGTTAACCCGTGATCGACGTCGTACTGCTCATCATCCGTCTGCTGTTCGTCGCACTGCTGTATTTGTTCCTGTTCGCCATCATGAAGACGGGCATCGGAGTTGTACGCGGACAACGCAAAAAAGAACGCACGTGGAATCTCTCGGTTGAACGAGGGCCGAAAGAGCTGCGCGGCGTATCCATCGTCGTGCGCGGCCCGGTCATCGTGGGCCGCAGCCCTGGAGCCGATATCGTAGTAGGCGCCGGATACGTTTCCGGACGCCACGCACGGTTCAGCCTGATGGGGCAGAACCTGTTCGTTGAGGATCTGGGGTCCACGAACGGCACAGCCGTGAACGGGCAGCTCATAGCCGAGCCTGCCGCTCTTAAGAACAACGACGTGGTCAACGTGGGCGACGTCGCCATTCGCGTAAGGTTTGCCTAATGGCTGAAAAACGCTCGTATCGATCCACTCCGCGCACCCGTCGCGGCGCAGTCACGCCCTTCGGCAGCCGAACCGACATCGGCTGCTTGCGCGACCATAACGAAGACAGCCTGATCGTGGCACCGCCGCTGTTCGCCGTTGCCGACGGCATGGGCGGGCACGCCGCAGGCGAGATAGCCTCGGAAATTGCCGTGAACGTGCTGGCGGAACGCGCGCCGGAGCATCCGGACGGCGAAGCGCTCGCGCAGGCCGTCGTAGACGCGAACCGCGAGGTCATTCGCGCGTCGCACGACGGGCGAGGACGCGAGGGCATGGGAACCACCATGACGGCGGCTATGCTGGAAGGCGAGCGATTGGTCATCGCCCAGGTGGGCGACTCGCGCGCCTACCTGCTGCATCAAGGAAAGCTGCAGCAGCTCACGCGCGACCACAGCCTGATGGCCGACATGATAGAAGCGGGCCAGCTTACGCCCGAAGAAGCACGCTGCCACCCGCAGCGCTCCGTTATCACGCGCGCGCTGGGCAGCGACCCGAACCTGCACCCCGACATCTACGAGATCAACGTGGAAACCGGAGACCGACTGCTCGTGTGCTCCGACGGCCTGTCCGGCATGGTCCGCGACGAAGCCATAGAGCGCACGCTCTGTCGCGTGCAAGACCCCCAGCGATGCGCGTCGCAACTGGTCAACGAGGCCATAGCCGCCGGAGGCCACGACAACGTGACCGTTATCGTGGCAGACGTTACCGGCTTTGCGGAAGCACGGCGCAGGAAGATGGCGTTCAAGACGAAGCTTTCCATTGCCGTGATCCTCGTGCTGTTCGCAGCCATCATCGCAGGTACGGCCTGGGGAACCAGCACGTACCTGAACACGACCGCCTACCTGATGAACGACAATGGCAAGGTTGCCATCTATCGTGGCATTCCCGGCAGCGTGCTGGGATTCTCGTTCTCGCAACACGAACGAACCACTGACGTTCCCGTAAGCGACCTGCAACCGGGAACGGCGAACCGGCTCGACGCCGGCATACGCGTGGACTCCGTCGAGGCGGCGGAAGAACTGGTCAAGGAATACGAGGCCGAAGCCGCCGAGCGCAAGAACGCCGAAGAAGGCAAAAAGGAATCGCCTGCCGAAGGAGCCAACGCAGACGGCGCGCATGACGCGAATCCCCCGGCTCCCGCCAACTCGCAAGGCGGTACCGCATGACCAGGCGCAACCTAGAACTGATACTCCTATGCGTGGCAGCACCGCTTGTGGTGCTGCTGTTCGCCATGATCGCGATCAACCAGGGGCTTGCGCTCGACATGACCACGCTGGGCGTCCCTGCTGGCATTTTCGTCGCCTTCGTGATCGCGCACATCGCCGTGCGCAAATTCGCGCCCGGCGCCGACCCAGCACTTCTGCCCATTTCGTTCGCGCTTTCGGGCATCGGCATTGCGTTCGTCACGCGACTGGCGCCCGATCTTGCCGTCAACCAGGTTGTATGGCTGTTCGTGGGCGTAGCGGCCATGGTGCTGGTGCTGGCGTTTATCCGCAACCTCGACAAGGTTGTGAACTACAAATACACCCTGATGATCTTCGGCTTCCTGCTGCTTCTTTCGCCGCTGATCCCTGGCTTGGGGCAAGAAATCTACGGCAGCCGAATCTGGCTTCATATCGGCGGCTTCTCATTCCAGCCCGGCGAGATCGCCAAAATCGTCATCGTGTTGTTCTTGGCCGGATACCTGGCTCAAAACCGCGAGATGCTCAGCGTGTTCACCTGGCGCCTGGGCCCGTTCAACCTGCCCGACGTGCGCACGCTGCTGCCGCTTTTGCTCATGTGGGGCGTGTCGCTTCTGGTGGTCGTATTCGAGAAGGACCTGGGCAGCGCGCTCGTATTCTTCTTCCTGTTTCTGGTCATGTTGTACGTGGCCACGGGAAAGAAGTTCTACCTGTTCATAGGCTTGGGGCTGATCGCCATCGGCGGCGTTGGCGCCTATCTGGCATTCGGGCACGTGCAGGTGCGTGTGAACACGTGGCTCGACCCCTTCTCCGATGCGCAGAACACGGGTTACCAGCTGGTGCAATCCATCTACTCCATCGCTGACGGCGGATTGTTCGGAACAGGCTTGGGACGCGGCCTTGCCGACCAGATCCCCGTGGTGGAAAGCGACTTCATCTTCGCCGCCATCGCCGAGGAGATCGGCTTGCTGGGTGCGGCGGGCGTATTGTTGCTGTTCCTGTGCTTCGCAGTGCGCGGCTTTGTCACGGCAGCGCGCGCGAAGAGCGACGTCAGCTCGTTCGTGGCCGTGGGCCTTACCACCATGATCGTGCTGCAGGCATTCATCATCGTGGGCGGCGTGACAAGGCTCATTCCGCTTACGGGCCTCACGCTGCCCTTCATCAGCCAGGGCGGATCGTCACTGCTGGCAAGCTTCATCGCCGTAGGCTTCCTGCTGCGCTGCGGCGACGAAGGAACCGGCGTCGGCGCGGAAGTTGTCAGCGCCACGGGAACGCTCCACGCGAACAGCGTGCTGGGGCGCGTATCGCTAGGCAAGCGGCTGACGCACACCATGCTGCTGTGCTCGGCCTTGTTCGCGCTGCTGGTAGCCAACCTCACGCTTATCATGGTGGTGCAGGCAGACTATTACCAGAACATGCCGGGCAACAACCACACGCTGGCCAAGGAATCGCGAAGCGAGCGCGGCACCATTTCAACCTACGACGGCATCATCCTGGCGCAAAGCGCCATCAACCCCGACGGCACGTACAGCCGCTCGTACCCTGCGGGCGATTTAGCCAGCCACGTGGTGGGCTATTCGTCTTCGAGGTTCGGCAATTCCGGTATTGAAGCTGCGTACAACGACGCCCTCAAGGGCCAGCAGAACTTTGCCTCGTGGACCGACGTGCTGAATTCGCTGGCGGGCGTGGGGTCCGCGGGCAACGACGTCACGCTCACGCTGAACTCCAAGATTCAGCAAGCAGCCCAAGACGTTCTGGCGGGACGCAAGGGCGCCGTTGTGGTCATGGACCCGGAAACCGGGGCCGTACTGGCCATGGCCTCCGCCCCCACGTACAACGCCGCCGACGTGGAAACGCTTCTGGAAGCAGCCGGGTCGGGACAAGCAAGCGGCGACAGCTCCCTTGTCAACCGCGCTGCGCACGCGCTGTACGCACCGGGATCCACGTTCAAGATCGTAACGCTTGCCACTGCGCTGGAAGACGATGTCGCCAGCGAGGAAACCGTGTACTCCGCGCCGGGCACCATGACGGTGGAGGGAACCACGGGCACCATATCGAACTTCAACCACAACGACTACGGCAACATCACGTTGGCACGAGCCATGGAGCTGTCCTCGAACACGGCGTTCGGCCAGCTGGGCCTGCAAATCGGCGGAGAGCGCCTTGTAGCCGGCGCCGAGAAGTTCGGCTTCGGCAAAGACATCGACTTCGCCATCGGCCTTAAAACGTCCCTGATGCCTACGCCCGAAGAGCTGAACAACAACAAGTGGAACCTGGCCTGGGCCGCTGCCGGTGAGCCCATGGACTTTGCCGGCCCGAACGCCACCGTGCTCGAAATGGCGATGGTGGGTTCGGCCATCGCGAACGACGGGGGCATCATGCAGCCGTACCTAGTCGACGGCATCTACAACGCCAACGGCGAGCGCAGCTTCACCGCCAACCCTTCCAAGCTCATGCAGGCGGTCAGCAAGGAAACCGCCAACCGCGTGAAAGACGTGCTGATCGGCGTCGTGAACAACGGAACGGGCACCGCCGCCGCTATCAACGGCGTGCAGGTGGCGGGCAAAACGGGCACGGCGGAGAAGGCCAACAGCAACGACAGCTGGTTCGTCGGCATGGCGCCCGCCGATAATCCGCGCGTCGTGGTGTCCATCATCATCGAGGACGGCGAAGAGGGCATCGCAACCGAAAAAGCGCAGAATGTGTTGAAAACCGCTCTAGAAGTTCAGGGGCTTTTGTAGATAAGATATGCTGGTGCGCTGTATCATGACTTTGACATGGCGCATACCCAGCATGTGACCTAAAGGAGCTAAAACGTGACCGGAAACATGATTGGCAGGGTGTTCAACAACCGCTACCAAATAACCGAGCGCATCGGCATCGGCGGCATGGCCGAAGTGTACCGCGCGCAGGACAACGTGCTCGGCCGCTTGGTTGCCGTCAAGGTGATGCTCCCGCAGTACGCCGCGGATCCCAGCTTCACCCAACGATTCAAGCAAGAAGCCGCCGCTGCCGCCAACCTGCAAAGCCCCTACATCGTGAACGTGTACGACTGGGGCCACGACGAAGGCACCTACTATATCGTCATGGAATTCGTGCGCGGATCCGACTTGAAGACCGCTATCAACGAGCGCGGCGCCATCAACCAGCGCAAAGTGGCGGAAATCGGATCGCAGGTATGCCAAGCGCTTTCGGTTGCGCACGGGCTTGACATCATCCATCGCGACATCAAGCCGCAAAACATCATGGTCCAGCCCGACGGCAACGTGAAGGTGATGGACTTCGGCATCGCGCGTGCGAAGAACTCCGTGAAAACGCAGACGTCCAGCGTGCTGGGCACGGCTCACTACATCTCCCCCGAGCAGGCGCAAGGCAAAGACCTGACCGCCACCAGCGACATCTACTCCCTGGGCATCGTGCTGTACGAGTCGGCCACCGGGCGCTTGCCCTTCGACGGCCCCGACGCTGTAAGCGTGGCCATGAAGCAGGTCAACGATCTGCCCGCGCCGCCGCACGAGATCAACCCCGACATCGACCCGGCGCTCGAAGCCATCATCATGAAGGCTATGGCCAAGAACCCGGCCGACCGCTTCGCCACGTCCAAGGACATGCGCCTGGCGCTGAACGACTACCTGGCCGGACGTCCCGTCAATCTGGGCGAGGGCTTCACCAGCGCGCAGACGTCGGTCATGGGCGGCGTGGTGCCCCCTATCGGACCGGCTGCAGTTGACGGAACGGCCGTCATGCCTGCCATGGGCGGCGTCGGCGGCGTGAACCCGGCTGCACCGGTTTCGCCCGCGCGTTCTTATCGTTCGGACGATGGCAACGGCAAGAAGAGCAACAAGAAGACCATCGCCATCGTGATCGGCATCATCGCCGCACTTGCCATAGTGGGCGGCGTAGCATTTGCGCTCATGTCCGGCGGCGGCAGCAACGACAAGGACGCCATCCCGCTTCCCGACGTAGTGGGGCAGAGCGCCGACCAGGCAACGGCAACGTTGACGCAAGCCGGATTCACCAACATCGTCACGGAAGAGTCCTTCAACGAAAAGGTGGAAGCCGGTAAGGTGGTCAGCCAAGATCCGCGCGGCGGCACCAAGCAGAAAAAGGACACCAAGATCACTCTGGGCATATCCAAGGGAACCCAGGAAATCACCGTGCCCGACTTGACCGGAAAGACCGCTGATCAGGCGAAAAAGGAACTGACGGCAAACGGCCTGAAATACTCTGCCGGAACTGCCGAGTACTCCGACAAGGTCGAGAAGGACCACATTGTGCGCCAGGACGTTGCTCCGGGAACGCAGGTTGCAAAGGGAACCACCATCACCTACTACCTGTCTTTGGGCTCTGAAGGTATCGAGGTTCCCAATGTGGTGGGCATGATGCGCGGCGACGCGGTGGCCACGCTCAACAACTTGGGTCTGCTGGTCGACACGAACAACTACACGTATCAGGCCAGCGACAAGCCCGAGGGAACCGTGCTTGCCCAAACCCCGGCCGCTGGCTCTAAGCTGCAGGAAAACGGCATGGTCGCGCTCACCCTGAGCAAGGGTCCCGACAAGAAGTCGTACTCGGTGGCAATCAATTCCAACGGCGGCGGCTCCGTTACGTCGGACGTCACGTCGGTCGAAGAGGGCGGACAGGTAACCATCAAAATCACGCCTGACGCAGGATACGAAGTCGCATCGGTGCGCGGCATCGACGACGTGCCGGCATCGGGCGGAACCTTCACGCTCACCAACGTGAAGGGCAACGTCAACGTCACGGTCACGTTCCAGAAGGCAACCAGCCCAGCGCCTTCCGGAAATGCGACAAGCTAACAGGGCGCGCAGAGAAACAGACGGGCAACGCACGTCGGACTTACGCGAGCTCCGTCAGTAAAGCAGCTAGAATAGGCAACGAGAGGTCCAGGCCCTCGTTGCCTTTCTTTTTCTGCAATTCTCGTTTGAAAGCGAGGTCGACCGCTTGATCGAATCGACGCTTTCCCTGCTCGTGGAAAAAAGATCTTGGTTCTTCGAGCTTTTGATCCAGCATATCGGAATATCCTGCGTGGCCGTGTTCCTTGCAGTTATCATCGGCCTTTCAATCGGCATGGCCATCGCACAATGGAGACGCGGCGCGAAACCCGTTCTTGCGCTGGTGAACTTCATCTACACCATTCCATCCATTGCCTTGTTTGGCTTTTTGATCCCCGTTACCGGAATCGGAAACACAACCGCCATCGCAGCCCTGAGCATCTACGCGCTCCTCCCCATGGTGCGCAACACCTACACCGGCCTCACCAGCATCGACCCTGCCATAACGGAAACCGCACGCGGCATGGGGTCAACCAACGGACAACTGCTCTACCGCATCGAACTGCCTTTGGCCGCGCCCGTCATCGTAAGCGGCATTCGAACCACAACAACCATGACCATCGCTTTGGCCGGTATCGCCAGCTTCATAGGAGCCGGAGGGCTTGGAGTTGCCATTTACCGCGGCATCACCACGAACAACCTGGAAATGACCGTAGCGGGCAGCGCGCTCATCGCCTTGCTGGCCATCACGGTAGACCTGCTGCTGGGACTGATCGAGAAGCGCGCGCGACGGCATTTGGAACCACGCAACGCACAACGCAGTGGCTGGCGGCTGGGAATATGCCTGACCGTTGCCGCGTTGATAGCCGCGTGCGGCATCGTTGCCATGGAACAGGGCCCGAGTCCCTTCGGACCAATGACGAACGAGGGTAAAAGCGGCGTTATCCGCATAGCCACAAAGCCCATGACCGAACAGTACATTCTCGGAGAGATGCTGAACACGCTGATAGAGCACGACACCGACCTTTCCGTTGAGCTTACGCAGGGCATAGGCGGAGGCACCTCCAACATTCAACCCGGCATGGAAAAGGGTGATTTCGATCTGTACCCCGAATACACCGGCACCGGATGGAACGCCGTGCTCAAGCATGACAGCACGTACGACGAATCCATGTTCGACACGATGCAGCAGGAATACCAAGACCGCCTGAACCTCACCTGGGTAGGCCTGTACGGTTTCAACAACACCTTCGGGCTTGCGGTAAGCAAGCAAGTCGCCCAACAATACAACCTGCACACGTATTCCGACCTTGCACGCGCAGCGGAAAGCCTTGCACTGGGCGCTGAACCCGACTTCTTCGACCGGCAAGATGGCTACCCCGGCCTGCAAAAAGCTTACGGGATGAACTTCGGAAGCACGCGCGATATGGACATCAGCTTAAAGTACCGTGCGCTGTTCGAAGGGCGCGTAGATGCTATCGCCATCTCCACAACCGACGGTCAAGCAGCCGACGACCGGCTTGTCGTGCTGCAAGACGACAAGGGGTTCTATCCCACGTATCTATGCGGGAGCGTCGTGCGCGTAGATACGCTAGACGCCCATCCCGAACTGAAAGCCGTGCTCGAAAAGATGCGGGGCCTTATTTCGGACGTCGACATGGCGCGCATGAACAACCAAGTGGAAACCCAAGGTCGTGAGCCGAAAGACGTTGCTGATGCGTTCCTTGCTCAGAAAGGACTCCTATGATCGCAATTGAATTCAACGACGTTTCAAAGCAGTTCGGCAGCACGCGAGCCGTCGACCAGGTAAGCCTCTCCATCGAACAGGGAAGCTTCGTCACCATCATAGGCAGCTCTGGATGCGGCAAGACCACGCTGCTCAAAATGGTCAATGCCCTGGCCATGCCGGACGAGGGGAGCATTTTGATCCACGGCAAGTCCACCGCCGACCTCAATCCCATCGAACTCCGACGAAACATAGGCTACGCGATCCAAGGAAGCGTTCTGTTTCCCCATTTGACTGTCGAGCAGAATATCGCATACGTTCCGCGCTTGCTGAATCGGGGGGATCGTCGAAGAACCGAAGCCGCGGTGGACAAATGGATGAGCATCATTGGACTTTCACCTCAAATCAAAGACCGCTATCCTTCTGAATTGTCCGGTGGCCAGGCCCAGCGCGTGGGCATGGCGCGCGCATTGGCCGCAAGTCCCGACATTCTTCTTGCAGACGAACCTTTCAGCGCCGTCGACGCCATCACGCGAACCGCCCTGCAAGACGAGGTTAAACAGATTCACGACCAAACGGGCATCACGATACTGTTCGTCACGCACGATATAGACGAAGCCCTTGCGCTAGGAGATCGCGTGCTCGTCATGGAGCGCGGGCAGGCCGTTCAATGTGCCTCCCCGTGCGAAATTCTACGCAGCCCCGCCACGGACTTTGTAAAGCGCCTTGTCACCCGCAAGCAGCGCGTATTCTCCTGCTCGGAAACCCTTCCGTAAGATTTCCCCTCAAGGGGCTTCAAAAAAATAGTCAATGCCGTAGCATGGACCGTATGAGGTTGACCGCCCGGTCAAGCAAGAGGAGACGCCATGGTCAACAAGCACGGCAATTTGGAGAAGTTCGAACGACTGCCCGCAGAACGGCAGGAAGCCATCGTGAACGCCGCCGTTGAAGCATTCGGGCGAAACGACTACAAAAACGCCTCCACCGAAAGCATCGCGCGCAAAGCGGGCATCTCCAAAGGCCTGCTGTTCTTCTACTTCAAAAACAAAAAAGAGCTTTACCTTTACCTGATGGAATACTTGATGGAAAAAGTATCGCACCTGGTAGTCGATGATGAATTCTACGCCATTGACGACTTCTTCGACCTGTTCATCTACGCAGGGCAACGAAAATGCGCAGTCCTCTCCAAGTTCCCCTACGCGCTCGAATTCTCCATCCACGCTTTCTACCCCGAGCACAAAGACGTCAAGGACACCATGGAGAACTGGACGCAAAACCAAATCGACCTCATGTTCGCTGCGTATTTCAAAAACGTGAATTTCGACAAGTTTCGCGATGATGTAGACCCGCGCTACGTTGTCAACCTGCTGATATGGCTTGCCGACGGCTACCTACACCAGCAACAAGCCCTGAAAAAGCGGCTTGACATGGACGACATGATGACCGAGATGCATCGTTGGTGCGACATGCTGCGCACCTGGTCTTACAAAAAGGAGTACGTATGACAGGCAGTCAGGCGATTATCGAGCTGCAGGCGCTCACGAAAGACTACGGGGAGGGACGCGGCGCCTTCGATGTAACGTTCTCGGTCGAACGAGGCGAGGTGTTCGGGTTCCTGGGTCCCAACGGCGCAGGGAAAACCGTTACCATGCGCAATCTCATGGGCTTTATCAAGCCCGACAGTGGCACGGCGACCATTGCGGGGCTGCGCTGCTTTCAAGATCGAGCCAAAATCCAAAACCGGCTTGGCTATCTGCCAGGAGAAATCGCATGCATGGACGATATGACCGGCAGCGCGTTTCTCAACTTCATGGCGCGTATGAAGCACGTGGATTCAATGATGCGCATGCACGAACTGATCGACTATTTCGAGCTTGATCCTACGCGCAAGATTCGCAAAATGTCGAAAGGAACCAAACAAAAAGTGGGGCTGGTATGCGCGTTCATGGCGAAACCCGACATCGTGCTGCTTGACGAGCCCACCAGCGGCCTTGACCCTCTCATGCAAAACCGGTTTATCGACCTGGTGCTTGACGAGAAAAGCCGCGGCACCACCGTCTTTTTGTCGTCGCACCTGTTTGAAGAAGTTGAGCGCACGTGTGATCGGGTCGCCTTCATCCGCGGCGGAAGAATTGTTGCAGTCGAGCGCATGGGCGACGTGCAAAAGAACCGCAAGCGCATGTTCGCAATCACCTTCGCCCAACCGGAGGCCCGCGCGCGCTACCTAACAGCCCACCCCGAGGCGCGCGCGATCGGCGGTTCTACAGCAGAGATCGCCGTCACCGGAAACATGGACCTGTTCGTGAAAGATCTGGCCGCCTACCCCGTGCAGGATCTGTCTGCGCGGGAGCAAACGCTCGAAGAGCTGTTCCTGCACCTGTACGGCGCTCAGTTGAAGGGAGGCGTCCATGAATAGCACGCTGCTGGCGAAGGAGCTGAAGTCGAACGCGTTCGTGGCGATTATCATCTTCGCGGTTTTAGGGATGTACATAGCCTGTATCGTCATGATGTTCGATCCCAGCTTAGGCGAAAGCCTGAACATGATGATGGACAGCATGCCGGAGCTGTTCGCCGCCTTCGGCATGGGAACGCAAGCGACCACGCTGCTCGACTTCATGCTGAACTACCTGTACGGGTTCCTGCTGACCGTGTTCCCGTTCGTCCTGATCCTCATTATGGCAAACAAGCTTATGGTGCGTTACCTGGACCGCGGCACCATGAGCTACCTGCTGGCCACCCCCAACAGTCGTGTGCGCGTCGCGCTTACGCTTGCAGGGGCCATGATGATTGTTCTGGCCCTGCTCATGGTGCTCACGACAGCTGCAGAAATTGCCTGCGCGGAGCTTATGTTCCCGGGAGACCTGGACATTCCAGGGCTGTTCCGCGCGAACGTCGGGCTGTTCTGCCTGTGGACGTTCTTGGCGGGCATGTGCTTCTTCTCAGCCTGCGCCTTCTCGAACGCAGGAGCGGCGCTGTGGGTTGGCGGCGGAGCGGGCATTGCGTTCTTCTTGATGCAAATGGTGGCGAAGGTAGGCGACAAGCTGGCCTTTCTGGACAAGGTCAACCCGCTTGCGATGTTCGACAGCTACGGCTTGGCGACAAGCGATGCTTCCGCTTACGCAGGGTCGGCAATCCTGCTTGCCCTCGGCATCGCCCTGTTCGCCCTTGCGATTGGCGTATTCAACCGCCGAGACTTGAGCATCTAGCGTAACAAGGCCGAGGGAGCGAGCGCCGCGCGCACCTCCCCCAGCCTTACGACCAACTGAATTACTGCTGCACGCTCACAGCAGAAAACGCGCCACTCTCTACCGTCGCCTTTACAACGATGGTTGTATTCACATCGGCGGAATCGGTCGCGTTCGCCAGCTTGAACGTTATGGTCGACTCGCCGTTGTTCTGCTGGTCAGCCATAAACCCGAACACGTGCATGCCCGCAGAGCCTATCACGTCGTTCGCGTTTTGGTCGTAGTACGTAGAAGACGGCAGATCCGCATCCGTGTCCTTCAGCACCGAATCGCCGCTCACGTCGGACGTCCACTGATACTGAGCGTCGGCGCTCGAATCCAAAAGCACCAGCATGTCGCCGTTGGAATACGCAACCCATCCGTTCGACACCTTCAAAACCGTTCCTTCGGCCAAGCTGCTGCCGTCGCCCATTTGATTTGCAGCGTTGTCGCTTGCCGCCGAGTTGTTCGCGGGAGCAGCGTTGTCCGAATTCGTTGCGGCATTGGTATCGTTTGAGCAGCCGGCCATTGCAATCAACGACGCCAAAAGCAGCGCCACCGCACTTCCTACCATCGAAAATTTTGCAATTTTAGTCATGAAATCCTCTCTTTCTTTGCATGTACTTCGAAAACCGCACGTTCTTTCGTCTGCGCAAACAGGGATGCGCTCTAACCCATCCTAGGAGCATGTTTCCTGCTCTGAACTGGCCTTGCTCGTACGTTTGGCATCCGTAACCGCACCAATTTCATTCCGAAACCCATCCCCTCGCAACAAGTCGTTATCCAAAACTTTCAACTTTTCTTAAAAAAGTCGTTGACAGAAGATGGGAGTACGGGCATAATATCTTTCGCTGCTTCGACGTGCGCCGTTACCTCAGCTGGATAGAGGGACTGACTACGAATCAGTACGTCGGGGGTTCGAATCCCTCACGGCGCACCATTTAGCATTCAAAACCGTCCAACTGGGCGGTTTTTTTGCGTCTCTTGCAAAACAGAGGAGCTGCCCTTCCCCGAAACAGTGACGAACCTTGCCGGTGCATCGCATTCCGGTGCGCCAGCAACAGGGTTCGCAGCGTCGCTTTCAAGAACCCGCATGCAAGCAGCCCGGCGGCTCGTTTCAAATGCGGCTACGACCACCCGGAGCAACCTTGTAACCTACACAAACAAAAAACACGCCCGGATGCTCGGCCAATGAGGTATGATACGTACCAGTTGCGTTGACAATGCGCTTCGATGGCAGCATGCTCATACGCAAACGCGATCAGACGGTTTGACTGAACGGCACGCCGTTCAGAAGCCCGAAATCCGCAACGACTGGTATCAGCACGTGCGGTTTTTTTATTGGTCAATAGGAAAGGGACTTTGTTGAAGGTTCGAAAATCGAAACCTCACAGTAAGTAGCCCTCCTTCGATTTCCTTACGTCGGCAGTCGAAGGTGGCTGCGGCGCTCGTGTTTGACATAGATTTTACTCCCCCGCATCGTGATGCGCGCAAACGCACGCGTTACCATGGGACACGGTACGATCGCTTGCGAACACGGGCATGAACAGTAAGGGATAAACCATGCTCTACCTCTCTCAAATGATGGGGAAACCCGTCGTAGACGCCACGGGCGAAAAGATCGGCACGATCTCTGACCTGGCCATTTCAACTGGCGAGGTGTTTCCGCGCATCACGAGCCTGGCTTTTCAAGGGCCCGGCAAAGTGCCGTTCATGATCTCATGGCGCAAATACGTCGAGGAGTTCGACGAAACCGGCATCACGCTCACCGTGGAAGCGCACGACATCCGCTTCAGCTATCTGCAACCTGACGAAGTTCTTCTCGCGCGCGACTTGTTGAACCGTCAGATCGTCGATACGCAAGGCATGAAAGTCGTTCGCGTCAACGATCTCAAGCTTTCCGTGTCGGGTTCGCAGCTACGCCTGCTTGGCGCCGAAGTGGGCGCGCGCGGCATCCTGCGCGGTCTGGCCCCCTGGCTCGAACGCGCCGTTGTAGCAGTGGCCAAGGTGTTCGATAAAAAGATCGACGAGCAGATCATCGCATGGAACTACATGGACCTGCTTGACCGCGACCTGTCCGAAGTGCAGCTGTCCGTTACGCACAAGCGCTTGGACGAGCTCCACCCTGCAGACGTGGCCGACATCTTGGAGCAACTTGACCCGCAGCAGCGAGCCAACGTGTTCCAGCACCTCGACGACGCTCAAGCAACCGAGGCTATCTCGGAAATGGAAGACGAGTACCAGGCCGACTTCATCGAAGACCTCGACGACGCCCGCGCCGCCGGCCTGCTGGGGAACATGGACCCGGACGACGCTGCAGACATCGTGCGCGACCTGTCGTACGAGAAAGCAGAAACCCTGCTGCGCCTCATGGGCGTGGAGGACGCCACCGAGATCCGTCGCCTGCTTGGATACAAGGACGGCACGGCCGGCGGTATGATGACCACGCAGTTCGTTTCCGTCAAGGCCGACACCACCGTTGGCGAAACCATAGAAGTACTGCGCGAACTGCCCGAAGACCATCCCACCGTGCATTACGTGTATGTGCTGGACGACTACGATGAATTCATCGGCGTGCTCAGCCTGCGAACCCTTGTGCTGACCGACGATGCGAAACCCGTGCGCGAAGTCATGTTCGACGACGTGATTTCCGCAACGCCAGAAGAAACCGAAGAGGACGTGGCTGCCGACATCTTCAAGTACGAGCTGCCCGCCATGCCGGTGGTGGACGAGCATGGCGTGCTGCTGGGCATCGTCACCGTTGACGACGCCTGGGACGCTATCGAGGAGGACGTCAGCAGCGACAAGACGCAGGTAACCGCGGCGAAGATCGTTGGCGGCATCATTGGCGCCGTACTGTTCTTGGTCCTGTACACGATGGTGTTGTTCCAGATCATCGGCTACGATTGGAGGTAGCCTCATGGTCGAAAAGAACCTCGAGCGCGCGGACGCTGCGCAAGCGATCGACGAAACCGCACCTGAGAAAAAGAAACCCAATAAGCTCTGGCTGCTCTTGGCCGCCATGGGGCCCGGCATCGTAACGGCTATGGCCGGCAACGACGCCGGCGGCATTTCAACGTACTCCACCGTGGGAGCCAAGTTCGGGTTCGCCACGTTGTGGGTCATCCCCGTCATGTGCGTCCTGCTTATCGTGGTGGAGCTGACCGCCGCAAGAATGGGAGCCGTCACCGGCAAGGGCTTTGCGGCCCTCATCCGCGAGCGCTTCGGCATTCGCCTAACGGCGCTGGCCATGTTAGCGCTGCTCGTCGGTAACGTGTGCACCACGTTTTCGGAGTTCGCAGGCATCGCAAGCGGCATGGAAATGTTCGGCGTGTCGAAATATTTGGCAGTTCCGGTAGCCGCAGCTGCGGTGTGGCTGCTTATCGTGGGCGGCAGCTACAAGCGCGTAGAGAAAGTGTTTCTGATACTGTCGTTGGTGTTCGTCACGTACATCGTAGCCGCGTTCATGGCGCAACCGGACTGGGGCCAGGCACTGCAGAGCACCGCCATCCCCCGCATTGTGGAAGACAAGAGCTTCGTTTCCCTGGTCATAGCCATGATAGGCACGACCATCGCGCCGTGGATGATGTTCTTCAACCAGAGCAACGTGGTTGAAAAGGGCATCTCGGTAAAGGATCTGTTCTCCCAAAAAGTGGACGTGATTGCCGGCACGATAGCGGCTTGCCTGGTGGCGTGGTTCATCATCGTGACCACGGGCGCCGTGCTGCATCCGCAGGGAATCGAAATCGAATCCGCTGCCGATGCAGCACGCGCTCTCGCACCGTTCGCCGGGCACTACGCTGAAGCGCTGTTCGCCATCGGCCTGGTAGCTGCGTCGTTTCTTGCAGCATGCGTATTGCCGCTTACCACGGCGTTCGTTATTTGCGAAGCCTTCGGGTGGGAAGCGGGCGTTTCTTTCAAATGGAAGGAAGCGCCGCTGTTCAAGAGCATCTTCACGTGCATTATCGTGTTCTCGGCCGTCATTGTGCTGGTTCCGAACATCGATTTGATGAACGTCATGCTCACGGCCCAGTTCGTAAACGGCCTTGTACTGCCGGTGCTGCTGGTGTTCATGGCAATTATCGCAGCCGACAAGCGCGTCATGGGCGCCTTCCGTTCGCGCATGACGTCTCGCGTGCTCATCTGGCTGACGGTGGGCATCGTAACGGTGCTCACCGTCGCCTTGCTGATCATGCAGCTTCTGGGTATCGGCTAGTTGTCCGCCACCAGGCGCTGGCTTTCCTGCTTGAGACGATCGGAGAGGTATTGCCGGCTGCTTGATTCGTCCTGAACGCACCCGAGCAGCATGTCGATGGTCAAGCTGGAAAGATACGCGTCCATGCTTTCTTCGATCAAGTTGTACGTTTGCTTGATGTTGTCGACCATCTCGCCGCCCTTGCGCGCGTTGCGCTTTTCACGCGTGGCGCGCTTGGAGTCTTCGTCAAGCGCCTTGATGATTTCAAGCACACTGATTTCGGAAGCATCCTTGGCCAGTCGATAGCCCCCGTGCTTGCCCGGTCGGGCCTCGATGATGCCCGCATTGCGCAAAAGCTGCGCAAGCTGGATCAGGTAGTCGCGAGGAATGGACATATCCTCGGCAATGTCTTTGGAGGAGCAGGTAGCCCCTTGCGCAGCCAAGTACAGAATGGCTCGCATGCCGTAATCGGTCGATGCTTTGAGTTGCACTGGTATCTCCTAACTCGATCCATCACCGGACTCATATTGAGATTCGCGGTAAACGGTTCGCCTTATGGTCAAAGGTTGGCTTGAGTGTACCTAATTCCGATCGATTATAGCAAGGTCATTGATAGGCATGTAGGTCAAACCGAATTGAAACGGTTACGTTTACGATACGTTGCATGCACAAATAAGGTGCTACAGGCCGTCAACCGGCAGGGTCACGCGTGCAAGACCGAATCGCGCGAACGGGCACGGCGCGCAATGCAAGCCGGACAGCTTAGGCTATACTGGCTCGCATGGATGAGAAGAAACGTGTTCGAGAAGAAGTCCTTCGTCGTCGAGATGCTTTGAGCGCTCAAATTCGCGCGCGCAAAAGCCTTGAGATTTGCCTTCGGCTGGAACGTTTGATTGCGGAATGCCTATCAACAGACCCCGCAAGCGAAGAAGCGATTTCCCACACCGACGCGAAGCATGCGAGCGGAAGTCCGGGCGCCTGTTTCGACAAGCCTTGCATTGCCGTGTTCTCCGCCATGCGCAGCGAGGTGGATTTGAGCGCTTTCGTGCAAGCGGCGCATACGCGCGCATGGAGCGTGTGCTTTCCCTGTATGCTGCGCGAAGCCGCCGACCAGCCTGCGCGCATGGCGCTCTACCGTGTGACGCGCGCACAGCTCGACCGTGCACGAACGACGTTTCTCGACCATCCGCTTCGCTGCCTGACGCCTGCAACGCTTGAACGCAACGGGTTCGAAGCCGTTCATCCCAACAAGCTCGACGTAGTAGCCGTGCCGCTGGTTGCGTTCGACGGACAGGGCAACCGTCTGGGATACGGCGGCGGCAACTACGACCGCCTGCTCCCCAACCTGCGCGCCGACGCTCTTGTTGTGGGCGTGGCGTTCAGCGAGCAACGCGTAGAGGTCGTGCCCTGCGAGCCTCACGACCAACCGCTTCCGCTTATCATCAGCGCCTAAAAAAGGAGGGCGCGGAACGAATCCCGCGCCCTCCCCTTGTTTCCTTCGAGCTCAAAACTACTTGGCTGCCCCGTACTTCGAACGGTTGAGCACCAGCACGGCCAGCACCATAACCACAGCGCCGCCCGCAAGGGAAATCCACGGATTGCCCGTGAAGCCGGCAACCACGTAACCCGCGAAGCAGATAACCGCAACCACGGAGGCGTACGGCAGCTGCGTGGCAACGTGGCGCAGGTGGTTGCACTGCGCGCCCGCCGACGACAAGATAGTGGTGTCCGAAATGGGGGACACGTGGTCGCCGTACACCGCACCACCCAGCGTGGCGCCGACGGCAACCAGGAACAAGGGGCCTTCAACCGGGAACACGCCGATAACGATAGGCAGAATAAGCGCGATAGTACCCCACGACGTGCCCATAGCGAAGCCGATGAAAGCAGCAACCAGGAAGATCACGGCGGGCAGAAGCTCCAAGCCAACGCCGATGCTGTTCAGGAAGCCGCTGACGAACTCTCCCGTGCCCAGCAGGTAACGGCAGGTACCGCCCAAGCTCCATGCCAGCACCAGGATCATGATGGCGCCCACCATCGAGCGAACGCCTTCCGAAATGCCCTCCATGTAGCCCGAAAGCGTCATGAGCTTGCGGGGCAAGAACATTCCGGCCGACACGACCAGCGCCACGCACACGCCAATGCACAGGCCGAACACCGGGTTCTCGCCCACGGCAGTGGAGAAGTCGACGCCCTGGAAGAAGCCGCCTGCGTACAGCATGCCCAGAATAGAGAACACGATCAACACGATGATCGGCACGATCAGGTCGAACACGCGCCCCTTGTCGGAGATGGTCATGCCCTTGAACTCTTCGACGGCCGCTTTCGCAGCATCTTCAAGCTCGTCTCGCTCGGCAACGATCGTCTCGATCTTGGCCGGCAGCGGGTCGCCTTCGGCGGTGCCGTCAAGGCGAGCCGTGGACACGGCCTCAAGCGCGCTGTCGGGCGAAGGGATGCGCTGCTGCTGGTCGGCCGACTTATGAGCATCGGCCTCTGCTTGGCGCATGGGACCGAAGTCGCGATTGGAGAAGCACATGAAGAATACGAACACGATGGTCAGAAGCGCATAGAAGTTGTACGGGATGGACTGGACGAACGTGGTGAACCCGCCTTCGCCCAAGTAGCCGCCCACGGCAACGGCCCACGACGACACCGGCGCGATGATGCAGATGGGAGCGGCGGTGGAGTCGATGATCCACGCCAGCTTCTCACGGCTGATGTTGAAGCGGTCGGTAACGGGGCGCATGACCGCGCCCACCGTCAGGCAGTTGAAATAGTCGTCCACGAAAATGATGATGCCCAGAAGCGCGGTCAAAACCTGCGCCATTTTCGCGTTCTTGATGTGCGTGGAAACCCACTCGGCGTACGCACGGGAGCCGCCAGCCGCGGCAATGACCACCACAAGCGCGCCTAAGAGCGCCAAGAACAACAGCAACGCCCCGTTGCCCGCTATCTGTTCCGCCATCATCTGCGGAACCATGGTGAACGAGTCCACCAACTGCTCGAACCCGGCACCGTTCAGCGTGAACTGGTAAATAACCATACCCGTGAACACGCCGATAGCAAGCGACGAGTACACCTCCTTCGTGATAAGGGCCAATCCGAGCGCCAAAATCGGCGGAACGATGGACCACACCCCCGCACTGATCAGGTCAAAACCTTCCATACAATCCCCTTCGTCGATATGACAACCGTGCGGTCGGGCGTGCCGGTTCCCTTCGAACGCACACGCGCGGCTGCACAATAATGGTCACTAGTATACCGAACCTCGCTCGAACGCGAAGGAAAACGCGGATGTTTAAGCCGCAAAATAGCGGTATCACCAGGCGAGCGTTACATTCTTGGGGATGTTCGGCGCAAGGTTTTACCGCGTCGCAAAGCTCAGCACGATCGGAATGGTCCACAGCACGAAGATGACCGCGAACGGCCAGCGATGCTCGTTGCTAACCGCCACGAACTCCCGTATGAACGCCGTCGGCCAGAAGTACCGGGCGGTCGTGCTCCCCACGCCTTCGGCGGCAAGACCAATCTTATGCGCGTACTCGGCAGCTCGGAACACGTGGTAGTCGCTTGTCACCACAACTGCACGGTAGCTGTCCTCGCCCGACCGAGCGTCCATGATCGCCTTGCTGTTGCGCAGGTTTTCCATCGTGGCTGAAGACCGGTCCTCCATAAGAACCGCATCGGCGGGCACGCCGCAACGATCGACCAAATACGTCCGCATGGCTTGAGCTTCCGAAACCTGCTCGTCAGGGCCTTTTCCGCCGGATGCCAGCATCAGCGCGCGACAGCCGCCAGCCTTCCACAGCTCCACGCCCTTGTCCAAGCGCCCTGCAAGCAGCGGAGTAGGCTCGGTGCCCGACAAACCGGCGCCGTGCACCACAATGTAGTCGTAGTCGCGACGCTTCGGCAAGCGACGATACAGCCACGAATACAAAAGCAGCGCGAAGAAGGTGAACGCGACGTACGAGCCTTCCATCAAAACAAGGAGGTACAGGGTCAGCACCGGGCCTGGAGCCTGCCAAAGAACCAGCAACGGACCGGCCAGGCACACCGCCACAATGGCTAAAGCCATCAACCCAGGCAGTGCATGCGAAAGCGAAAATCCCTCGCGCCTGATCACGACAACGGCATTCGCCAGCAAGAACACAACCAGAGCAATCGTGCCGAAGGGAATGGCCAGAATTCCCAAGCCGAACAACCATGGCATGTTGAACTGTATGGACATCCCCCAGAAAGCGAACAGGCACAACAGCAAGAAGTACATGGCGTTGCGAAACTGACGAGGCTCTTTACGGTAATTCCGCACGAACAGAAACCCGAAAACAAGAGCCGGCAAGTACGTGAACAGCAGCGAAAGGAGCATGAGAAACCTTTGATAATCGCGGAGGTCTTTTCCCTAGTATATCGCCTGACATTTCTTTGTCGCTAATCTGTTGCAAAGAACGCGCCTTTTGAGCAAACCGCCGAAGAGGGGCGAGCGTTCGGGCGCAGGGCCGACGGCCGGACGAGGGCGGGACGCGGGGCCGGCGGCTGGGGCAAAGGGCCCGCAGCCGGTTCGCGCGGCCGAGCGCAGGGCCGTGCTGTCAAAAAGAACGAGTTTTGCTGGTCCTCGATCAAGGATAAAGGGATGCCACACGCGTATGACCTGGTACGATAAAAACCGCATGCACGAGAACTTGCCTCGAGGGAAGCAAAACCGCCGCAAAACTCGTTCGTTTTGACAGAACTTGACGCCGCGCCTCAAATCCCGGCAGCAACAATCCGGCCGCCGGCCCCAGCCCCACGCCTCGGCCCCGGCCCCGCCCCAGCCCGAAGAACGCAAACCCGCGTGCCAAGAGCCCCTCAAGCCCGGACCCTCGGCACGCAAGCGCAAGCCGCTGCTACTTTGCTTCGGCTTCCAACTCTTGAACGTACTCGCGATCGATGGCTCCCTGAACGCTCGGCGGGTCGATGTCGAAAGGAACGGACTTGGTGAACAGGCTGACCAGGGGAACCAGCACCAAAGAAAGCACCATGGCGATAGCGCCGCAGTTGATGGGAGAAGCGATCAACGGAGCGCCGAAGAAACCCGCGATCATGTTTCCGGTAGTCAGACCCACGCCCACGATAAAGCTAACCCATACGGCAGAGCGCGAAATACGCTTGGAGTACAGCCCCCAGAAGAACGGTCCCAGGAAGGCGCCGGCGAGCGCGCCCCACGAAATGGACATGAGCTGCGCAATGAACGTAATGGACGAGTTGTACTGCACAAGCGCAATCACCGCAGAGATCACGATGAACACCACCAGCAGCACGCGCATGTAGAACAGCTGCATCTGCTCGGGCATCTTCTTCACGATGTTTCCCTTGATCAAGTCAAGCGTCAACGTGGAAGACGACGTCAGGACCAGCGAGGAAAGCGTAGACATAGACGCGCTCAGCACCAGCACGATCACGATGCCAATCAGCAGGTCAGGCAGCGTGGACAACATGGTGGGCATAATGGAGTCGTACACCGGCGTTCCCGCAGCGGTCATTTCCACCTGGTCGCCGTACAGGCGCCCGAAACCTCCCAAAAAGTAGCTTCCTCCGGCAACGACCATGGCGAACACGGTCGAGATGATAGCGCCCTGCTTGACGGCGGGACCGCTTTTTATAGCGTAGAACTTCTGGACCATCTGGGGTAAACCCCAGGTACCCAGGCTGGTCAGCACGATAACGCCGATCAGGTCGGGAAGGTTCGGACCGAAGAAGCTCACAAACGGGCCGGCCATCTGAGAGCCCTCTGCCGGAATAAGCGAAAGCTGGTTAATGGCCTCGGTAAACCCGCCGTTGTTAGACAGCACGGCGGCAATGACGGCAACAATTCCCAGCAGCATGACGATACCCTGGATAAAATCGTTCACGACGGTGGCCATATATCCGCCCAGCACCACGTATATGCAGGTGATGACCGCCATTCCGATAACGCATACCTCGTACGGCAAACCGAACGCCATGCCGAACAAACGCGACAGCCCGTTGTACACGCTCGCGGTGTACGGAATCAGGAACACGAAGATGATGGCAGCGGCAGCGATGCGCAAGCCTTTCGAATGGTAGCGCGCTCCGAAAAACTCGGGCATCGTGGCCGCCTTCAAGCGATGCGTGACCTCGCGCGTACGCGGGCCAAGCACCCACCAGGCAAGCAAGCTTCCCAAAATAGCATTGCCGATGCCAATCCACGTGGCAGCAAGACCGTATTTCCAACCGAACTGTCCCGCATACCCCACGAAGATCACCGCGGAAAAGTAGCTTGTGCCGAACGCGAATGCTGAAAGCCACGGTCCTACGGAGCGACCTCCCAGCACGAACCCGTCAACGCTGGTGGTGTGTCGTCTGCAGTAAATGCCCACGCCTATCGCCACTCCGACAAATATGAGCACCATGCAAATTTTCTCGATCATGCGGATTATTCCTTACGTTGAATGCCTGCAACAAAAAAGCCCGTTCAAGAGCTTGAAGGCGCACACGAATTTCCAACGGATGCGTCGAGGTACGACGACGCGCCAGCAGAACCCCGTGTGCTAGAGGTATCGATAGGAATAATAGGAAACGTAATGAGGCTCGGCGGCGTCGAGCGCGCAGGGCTTCGAGCCCAAGTCGAGCGGTGCGAGAATTTCTGAGGACCGAGGGGCGAAAGCCCGGCACGCCGCCGCGAGAGCCAGCTCCAAACGCCAGCGTTCGTCAACAACGATATGTCCCTTTGCAGAATGCATGGGGACACTTTACCATAGCGCAGCGCCAACAGGCGGCAAAATACCGCGAACGAGCCATGCGCTTCTTCGCGCAGACGCAAGCCGTGGACCGCAAGCCCTAGGCCACAGGTGACGAACCGCGAACCGCAAGCCGCAGTCGACAGGCAACGAACCCGCCTTCTTCACGCGCAGCGCGCAAGACAAAGGCGTCGACAATCCGTCGCGCCAAAGCAAAAACCTCCCCGCACGCCTGCTCAGCGCACGGGGAGGAGCACCATCAACGTATCATCCGCGCAAGCCTCACGCTAAAGCGCATTTAGTATCGGCTGTCGAAGATGCGCTTGGTCTTCTTTTCGCTGCGCGGAAGCTCACCCATGGGAACGCCCTTGGCGTCAGGAGTGCAACCGCATTTCGCCTTGAAGATCATGGCGAGTTCCTGCTCGGCGCGCTCCTTTGCCTCGTTCTGCAACGCGGTCTCGAACAGAACGGTCAGCACGTCTTTGCCGCTGATGTTCTCGATCATCACCTGGTACTCGCTGGAAGCCCCGTCGGTTATCGAGATGACCTCTTCAACCTGAGCCGGGAAAATGTTGCAGCCCTTCACCTTGAACATGTCGTCGGTGCGGCCCGTCAGCGTGTCGATGCGCGGATGCGCCAGCCCGCAGGCGCAGTCGCCGGGGATGATGCGCGTCAGGTCGTGCGTGCGGTAGCGAATGAGCGGCGCGCCCTGCTTGCGCAACGTGGTCAGCACCAGCTCGCCCACCTCGCCGTCGGGCACGGGCGCTCCCGTAACGGGGTCGACCACTTCGATATACACGTAGTCGGCCCACACGTGCATACCGTTGTGCTCGCTGCACGAAATACCGATGCCGGGGCCGTACACCTCCGTCAGTCCGTAGATGTCGAAGATCTCCACGCCCAACTCGCCCGAAATGCGCTGGCGCATCTTGTCGCCCCAGCGTTCGCTGCCGATAACGCCCTTGCGCAGGCAGATCTTGTCGCGCAGGCCGCGCTCGGCAATCTCTTCGGCCAGCAGCAGCGCGTACGAGCTGGTTGCGCACAGCACGGTCGATTTAAGATCCTGCATCATCTTCAGCTGCTTTTCCGTGTTGCCCGGCCCCATGGGAATAGCCATCGCGCCCAGTCGTTCGGCACCCAGCTGGAACCCGATGCCCGCCGTCCACAAGCCGTAACCAGGCGTGATGTGGATGCGATCCTTATTGGTGATCCCTGCGGTTTCGTAGCAGCGCGCAAACTGCACGGCCCAGTCGACAACGTCCTGCTGCGTATAGGGAACGATCACGGGCGTGCCCGTGGTTCCGCTGGAGCTGTGTATGCGCACGATCTCTTCGTCGGGAACGGCTTGCAGTCCCAAAGGATACGCGTTGCGCAGGTCGTCTTTTTCGGAGAAGGGCAGCTTCTCGAAATCTTGCTGAGTCTGCACATCGGACAAGTCGATGCCCTCGAACTTGGATCGATAGAAGGCGGAACGGTTTTTCAGCGTTTCGAATTGCTTTTTGATAAGGGAAAGCTGATCGGCAGTCATCTGCATGAGGGGTCCTTTTCTCTCAACCGGAATGTTCGATTCATAGATGCTTCAAGCCTGCACAGAGCGAGACTTGAAGCTAAAGCCATCGACCAGCCGGACCCACGGCTATACAAGGCATATTGTTGAATACGAATTCCATGCGTTCCATTCTAGGCGAACAATCGAACAATGCAAAGCACTTTGAAAAGGACGAGCCTACCTTGCCGCCACATCGATGGCAGCAAGGTTGAGGTCCACGAAGCGCGGCTTCACGCACGCGCGGACCGCGCGGCGCAAGTCGTCCAGGCTGATCGGGATGCAGTTCGTGTTCAACGCACTAGCCAGCAGCAGCGTGTTGAGCACCTTGCGGCCGCCGGCCGCCTCCGTCAACGCGGCGTCGTCTATGGCAATCAGTCGAGCTTGCGTCCCAGCCAAAGATCGAGCGATGCCGTCCACAACGTCGTCGGCGCGGTAAGGATGCTTGCCCAGCGCCGCAGTCACCGGCTGGATGGCCGTAACCGCAGTAACCATCACCCCGTCGGAAGAAAGATACGGAAGAACGCGCGCCGCCTCGGCGGGCTCGAATGCAATCACCAGATCGGCCGTGCCCTGTGCAACCAATGGCGCGAACACCTCTTCGCCCTGATCGCCCATGCGCACGTGAGACACCACGTTCCCGCCGCGCTGCGCCATGCCGATAGTCTCGGCAGTGCGAACATGCCAACCCTTGTCCTGGGCCGCTTGAGCCAGAACCTTCGCAGCCAGCACGGTTCCCTGGCCGCCGACGCCCGCAAGCAGCACATTACGCATGGGAGCCTCCTTCCATCGCAGAGCCGTTAAGGGGTTTGTCCGCCAACGACGCATTCGCGTCCGACATCGTGATCGCATCGAACGGGCACACCTGGGTGCACAGGGTGCATCCGTTGCATAGGCTTTCGTCAACGAACGCCTGACCGCGCTCTTTGCTCTTTGGCCCGCGCGCATCAACGTTGAACCCTATACCCGGGCAGCCAATTTCCGTGATGCACTTTTTACAGCCCGTGCACAGATCCTGGTCGATCACCGCCGGAGGATTCGGCTTCACCAGCTGAATGCAAGGAGATTCGAACAGGATGGCGGAGGGGCCCTCGAACGAGACGGCCTTCTGAGCGGCCTTCGTGGATTCGTCGAAGTTCAGCGGATCAGCATGGACGATGCATTCGAAGCCCACGGCCTCCAGAACGCGCTCGATAGAAATAGGGGTGCGCGTATCTCCCATCAGCGTCACGCCGGTGCCCGGATGCGGCTGAGAACCGGTCATGGCAGTGGTCGCGTTATCCAGCACGCACACCGTGATGTCGTGGCCGTTGTACACCGCGTTCACAATGCCCGGAAGACCGCTTGCGAAAAACGTCGAGTCGCCCACGAACGCGAGCGTTTTCTTCTGCGGCTCGGCCACGGCAAATCCTTGCGCCATCGTGATACCCGCGCCCATGCACAAGCACGTGTCGACCGCATCGAGCGGTTGGGCGTTGCCCAGCGTGTAGCAGCCGATGTCTCCGCACAGGACGGCAGGCGTACGGCCCAAAGCGCGTTTAATGGCGTAGAAGCTGCCGCGATGAGGGCAGCCTGCGCACAAAACGGGCGGGCGGACCGGCAGCGGAGCGTCAGCGGACTCGTACACGGGCGGCTGGGCGGCGGAGCGCCCGTCGGAAAGGCCCAGGAAGCGGGCGATTCTGACGACGGCATCGTCCACGTCGTTCTCGCCGCGGTCGCGCGCGTCACCGGTAAGCTTGCCCTTCACGTCGAACGACGCATGCGTGCGTCCCGCAAAGACCAGCAAAGCGTCTTCCAGCACGTGGTCGAGTTCTTCAAGCACGAGCACCTGGTCAAGCCCCTGCGCGAAGCGTTCGGCGGTTTCCTCGGGGAAGGGATACGGGGTTCCCACCTGCCAAAAACGATAGGCCGGGATCTCGAAGCCCTCAAGCGCCGCACGCTCCTCGATCATGCGCAAGGCTTCCCGCGCGTAAGCAGCTGAAACGCCGCCCGCCACAATGCCCAAGCGGGGAACGGAAGCTTCCTGCGACGCGTCTTCCGCGGCAGCAGGGTGCGCGGCGCCGCCTTCTTCAATCGGGTTGAACGCCGACAGAACCGGATCGTTCGCATAATCGCCGGCGATGGACCGCAAGCGCTCGTTTATCTCGCCGTGCGCTTCGTATGCGCGGCGCGGGAAGATGACCCACTTCGGATCGCGCTCGAAGCCCTCTTCCGGCACCGGACGGGCAACCGTCGTCTCGGCAACCTCGAAGAACGTGGATGCGTGGCAAATGCGCGTGGTAGGCCGCACGATAACGGGCGTAGCGTAGCGCTCGGACAGGTCGAAGGCGGCCTGCATCATGGCAAACCCCTGGTCGGGAGTAGCCGGATCAAGAACGGGAATCTTCGCGAACGAGGCGAAGCGGCGCGTGTCCTGCTCGGTTTGAGACGATATGGGGCCGGGATCGTCGGCCACAAACAGCACGGTACCGCCCTTCACGCCCACGTAGTTCAGGCTCATCAGCGGATCGCTCGCAACGTTAAGACCCACCTGCTTACAGGTGAACAGCGTACGTGCGCCGCAGTAGGCAGCACCGGCCACCACTTCAAGCGCGCTCTTCTCGTTCGTCGACCACTCCACATGGACGTCGCGCGCGCTGCCTGCGCCGTGCAGTTTCGCTATCGTCTCGATAACCTCGGAAGACGGAGTGCCGGGATATCCCGCCACCACACGCACGCCCGACTCAAGCGCCGCGTGCGCGAACGCTTCGTTCCCCATCAACAATTGCTTCGTCATACGTCTCGCCTGTCTCGCTTTTCGCGGTTCGTGAAGGACCTGCACACGAACGAGTGTTTCACGTGAAACATTTCCGTTCCCATGATAGCAAACCCTTCGCTAGGATTTTCGACGGAGCCGCTGCACATCGGTCGCAGGAGAGCCTTCTCCACAGGAAGTGCCGCGCGACCTCGAACAAGAGGTGCGCTTTGCCCGTTGTCGAACGGCAGTCGATATGCAACGAGAGACGCGCAGCGAAGAAAGCGCAACCGGGCCGTGAGCATTCCGAGCAAAACCGCCCCGCCGAGCAAACATCGGCATCGGGTTGATCGGCGGCCCCTGAAAATGCGGACGCGAGCGGGGACCTGCGACACCGATCGTCGCCTACAAAACCATAAAACCGCGCATTGGCCTTATCCTGGAACGCGGCGGGCATTTTTACGAATACGCCGATCGGAATTGCTCTTCGAAGCTTGATTTCTTTGACATGGGCCCCGTTCGCATCCGCGCAGTTCATCCTCGAACCCCCTCTATGCAGGCAAGAAATTCTTATGTCGTTTCTGATATAAAAGCAAAGAACTTTACCTAAGGCGCGTTTGCGCTCAAAATGGAGGCGCATCGTTTTGCATCCCCGAGAGCAGGAGGTTCCTATGAAATGCCCCCTCTGCAATGTCGACCTGATCATGAGCGAGCGCCAAGGCATCGAGATCGATTACTGCCCGCAATGTCGCGGCGTATGGCTCGACCGCGGCGAGCTTGACAAGATCATCGATCGCTCAACGTCCCTGGCGGCCCCCGCTGCCGCGCCGAGCGCATCGTATGCAAGCGCGCCCGAGCGCTACGACGAGCGCCGTTACGACGATCGCCGCTATGAGGACAAATACCGTGACGACTATTACAAAAAGGGAAAGAAGAAAAAGCGCGGGGATTTCCTGGGCGACCTCTTCGATTTCGGCGACTAGCCAGCTTCGTGCGTCGCGTGGCCGTCCGAAGACTACCGCAATACGTCGTTAGGCGGCCACACGCGCTCGAACCCTCACGATCACCAGTTTCGTTACGGGATACAGAACAACTTCGTACAGCACCTTGAACAGCACTTGCGAAGCGACCATGGCAATGACGACCTCCGGCGAAAACGTTCCGGCGAACGCGATGGTGATAAACACAAGGGAGTCCACCGTTTCCCCCAAAAGGGTCGACGAAACGCAACGAAAGAACAGATGCTTGTCGAAGCGCCGCTTCAAGGACGCCATCACGTACGAGTTGAGCAAACTCCCCAGCAAATAAGCGGCAAGCGAGCCTAGAAGAATGCGCCACGAGCTGCCCAGCGTAATAGCGAAGGCGCTGTCGACGCTCGGATCAAGACCCGGAAGCGCGATGGCAACATGAAACGCCAACGCCGCCAGCGCCGCCAATGCGAATCCCAGCAAAATAGCCGAGCGCATGCGCTTGAATCCGAACACGTCGGACAGCACGTCATTGATTATATACACCACGGGGAACGTCAAAATAGATGCTGGAAGCGTAAAAAGCCCCAGATCAAGAGCTTTTGCGGCCAGTACGTTCGATATAACCAACGTACCGCAAAACAGCGCCGTGAACACTCCGTACACGCGCAAGCCTTCCGCCGAAACGGCCGGGGCGCCGTCTCTTGCCGGGCAGACAAGAGCGGCGCCATCCCCCTGATGCTCGGTCACGTTCGCCTGCTCCTATGCTTCGGCCATGCCCTGCTTGAAGTCGATGATCTTCTGACGCGCGTCGTCGCAGCCCGTGCCCAGCATTTGAACAGCCAAGATAGCGGCGTTCTTCGCGCCGTTGATAGCAACGCACGCTACGGGAACGCCGGAAGGCATCTGCACCATGGAAAGAAGGGAGTCCAATCCGCCTAGGTCGCTGGTCTTCATGGGAACGGTGATGACCGGGTTCGGCGTGTAAGCCGCCACCACGCCGCCCAAATGCGCCGCCTTGCCGGCCGCAGCCACAATCACGCGGATGCCGCGCTCGTGCGCAGTAGACGCCCAGTCGTGCACGTCCGCCGGCTTGCGATGCGCGCTGGCAACTTTGACCTCGTACGGAATGCCGAACTCGTCAAGCTGCTTCATGCACGGCTCCATGGCCGGCATGTCGCTTTCGGATCCCATGATAATGCCCACAAGCGGGGTGTTCGGTTCGCAGGACATGACTGCTCCTTCTCCTCGTTCGCTCCGCGGCGCGGATCCCGCGCGCGATGCGTCTGTTTTCGTTCGCTGCAAGTGTATCATCCGACGATGCGGCGAACGACCTCCTCCACGTCCTCTGCCGACATAAGCCCTTCGGACGGGTTTCGCGCCGCGCGAGACAACGCGAACTTCGCCGCCTCCAACGCCTCGGAAACCACGATGCCCGCCTCTTCAGAAGACGACAGAAGCTCGGGGCACGTGCGCAATTGCGGGCGTTCGTCCAGATACGAAGCTACAAGCGTCCTGAAATCGGCTACGAATTCAAACGCATTGTCCAAGAACATCTTCATAAGCGACGGGGTGTCTTTCACCAACGCAACGCGAAGCGACGATACGTCGCTTTCCCAGTCGAACGACTCAACCACCTGCAAGAACAACGTCAGCGTGGCGGTGAACATGGTAGCGGGCATCAGGCGGTCGAACGCCGCATGAACCGCATCGGGATCAAGGTTGTACGTGCCGATGCCCACGATTGCAGCATCTTTCGTAGGAAAATAATTGAAGAACGTGCCTTGAGACACCTGGGCGCGTTCGGAAATCTGCGCAACCGTTATATTGTCGTACCCTCGCTCTTGCACCAACGTGATAGCTGCGCGCTCGATAGCCGCGCGCGTTGCACGGCGCTTTCGCTCGCGCAAGCCGCGCGGAGCCGCATCGTTAGACATAGTCAACCCTTCGTTTGCAATATCGATTCGAATTATACGAAGCTGTGCTGAACCTTGCAGCAATATTATTGTTTACCTATAAAATTGTAGTGACTATAAATTTAATGTTGCTATAATGCAAGTCAAATACACGCAACCGCGCAAATGCGCACGCAGAGAACCGCTAGGCACGGAAACTTGCTCAAGAAGGAGTGCAGTATGAGGATATTCGGCATGGGAATGCCTGAACTTGTTTTGATTCTGGTAGCCGTCCTGCTTATCTTCGGTCCGAAAAATCTGCCGAAGCTGGGGGCCATGCTCGGCCGAGGCGTGAAGAAGCTGCGCGGTCGCGTCGAAGACGACGACATGGAGCCGAGCGCCAAGCAAGGAGCGCAGCGCCGCTCTTAACCGCATGCGTTTCATGCCCCCGAAAACGTCCCGATCGCCGGGGCGTTTTCGTATATAAGGGCCGATAAAGACGGTGTGCGAGCGAAAACTCGCAACCCTCCAGCACCGCACGCCCGATCAGAGGCAGACGAAAGCCCAGACACGAAAAAGCGCCCCGATAGGGGCGCTTCGCAATGCAATGGTGGTCGGAGGGGGACTTGAACCCTCGGCACGCGGATTTTCAGTCCGCTGCTCTACCAACTGAGCTACCCGACCATTTCGCTATCCGTAAAGGACGCGGATTGATATTTTACCGATGTAGCCGCCTGCGGTCAAGCCCTACTTCGCGCTTTTCTCAACAAGGCCTCCAAGATTCGTGGAACCGTTCGTCGTTTCAAGGTATGTAACGTTAAACGTCGAGGCCACGCTTTCGACCGACCCGTCCGCCAACAGCTTTCCCGTCATGGAAAAGTTCATGATCTCGCACCGATAAGCGCCGTTCTCCAACGCCCGAACCACATCAAGAGCGGCGCTGTAATTGGAAGTTGTAAACGAAACCGTCACCGGGCGACGCACCAAATGCCCGTCAAGCACGGGCTGCTCGAACTTCAGATCGTACGTAATCGCAGAAGCCATCAATGCGTTGAGCTGGTCAAGCTCGTTTTTCAGGTTGTCGTACACCGCCACCTCGGGAACCGGCTGCTGCTTGCCCAGTTCATCCAACTCGGCCTGCATACGCTGACGAACGCTTGCCAGCATAGTCTGCTGGTCAACTTGCAATCGAATGTCCTCAAGCTGCTGTTCGTTGGCAGCCACGGTGTCGGCTACGCTCTTCACCACAAAAAAGTAATAGCAGGCACCCACCAGCAGAACGACTAGCACCAGCAGCAGGCCCTTTTCGCGACCGGAGAACGAGCGATTCAAGAAACTACGCCGCGCCATTGCTGCCTCCCTTCTTCGCCACGTCGCCCTGCGCTTCCACCATCGCCTTGCCAGCCGCCTGGTCGAGCGCGCCCTTGAAGGTTATCTCGATGGTGGCCGACGCAACCGCGTCGGTTTCTCCTTGCGCGGTGGAAACCGTTACGTGCGCTACGCGATCGTCGCCTTCCAGGTCTTGGACCAGGTGCGACACCTTGGTAAGATCCACTCCCAAGCAGGTAACGGTCGCTTTGTTTCCCGACACCTTCAGCGAGGACAGGTACCCTACGCTCAATACCTTCTGCTCCAGCAAATCGAGCACCGTATCGCGGTCGACCAGGTTCATCTCCTCTTCGGAAAGCCCCGTGACCACGTAGCGAGCGTACTGCTTGTTCAGTTCTGCGTAGTCGGCGTTCTGATCCCTCAGCGCATCAAGCTGGGCTTGCGCGGCCGCAACGTCTCGACCGCTTGCCGCGCTTGCAGCCAACGGGTCCACAACCGCGAACTTGGCGAACAGGGCAATCAGCACCAAACCTATCGCGAACAAGGCAACGTAGGTTGCACGCGACCCACGTTGCTGCTCGACCGCCACAAGGTTGATGAACGTTTTTGTGGGATAGGAATCCTTCTTCGCCGAGGGCGAGAACCCTTTGATGGAAACCGGTTTTTTCAGCTCCACGCCCCTCACCTCGCATTCCTGGTAGCGCCCACGGCGGCCGGGCACAAGGTGCGCAAGTCGCGATCGCTTGTGGTGAAGGGCATAAGGTCGATAATGGGGCGAAGTTCGATGTTCGTGTGGGCATCGATGGTTTCCATAAGAGGCTCCAGCAGCGTTCCGCCGCCGCAGCAATACGCCACCTCGATAGCTGCCGTAGGATTATTGAAGCTGTAGAAGTTCAAAGCCCTTCCAAGTTCTACGGCGATAGATGCGTATATCGACTGAACTTCCTTAGAATGCTGCGCGTCCTCAAAATCCGCCAGCTTGTACTTCACGGCAACATGCTCGTCAACGCCGCGTTCGCGAGCGAGTGCGCGATCGATATCCATCCCGCCGATCTCAATAGAGCGAGCAACGTCGTACATTCCGTCCAAGAAGAAGTGCAGCTTCGTGGCGCGATACGAAAAGTCGATGACGCAGCAACTCTGAAACGCAATCGGATTTTTCCTGATCAGATTCTGAAACGCCGCTTGCTCGGGCAACGCGACACGCAACCGCAAGCCGGCGCGACAAAACAACTCCGCAAAGTCGGCGATCGTCTGCCGAGGCGACACCACAGCCAAAAGATCCATGGTTTCAGGCGTTCCGTCCGGGGCTTCGTTCATGGAAAGCACGGCGTAATCGTACAGGTACCGGTCTTTGCCTTGTGCTATGTAATCGCGAAACTCGTAGGGAAGGTTGAGCTTCAGCTCTTTCTCGGTCATGGCGGGCAACGTAAGCCGACGCACTAGATTGTCGGCCGCAGGAAGCACCAACGCAACGTCCTTGGAGATACCGCCTGCGCTTTTGGCCAGGCTTTTTATGAAATCGGCCATAGCGTCGCGACTCACGATGCGGCCGTCGACAACAAGACCCTCGGGAAGGGACTCCACTACCACCTTTTTAACAGCATCCCCCTCGCACACCGCAAGTTTGATGCTGCTTTCGCCGATGTCGACGCCTGTGCACGTTTTGCCCATGCGGCGTGATCCTTTCAACCTTCTTTTGAACCCTACAAGAACAATCCCGTATACCACGTAAGAGCCGCCGGTCCCACCAGCAACGTCAGCACCGTTGCAAAGGAGATAGCGGGACCGAACGGGATCGCCTTTGTCCGGAAGCTTTCAGAACCCGAATCCGCCGCACCGTCTGCAACGGCATCGGGCGAAGCGGAAAGCCCCCGGACAAGGGCGAACACCAACCCGGCAATGCAAGCGATCAGCAGGTTCAGCAACGAACCGGCCAATCCCAGAAACAACCCCACCGCAAACAAGAGCTTTACGTCGCCGCCACCCAGGGAAGCGCGCTTCGTTGCGGCATCGAACATGATGGAGAACAGCAGGATGCCGCCGCCTACGCCAAGGCCGCCTGCCAAACCGTCGAGCGCCACCGACGCCCACCCGAAACCCGTCAACGAAACGAACAGGCTGCCCACGCCAAAGCTTCCGTTTGCCGGAGGAGACATGAACCCTACGGAAGCCGCCCAAACGAGCAGCGCCGCGACAACGAACCCATTCGGGATGGTAAACGTGTCCAGGTCAACCAAAGCCGCGCCCATGAGAATGGTCGCGAGCGCCATGTACGCCAAGACGGAAATGCCGAAGCCATGCACCACCGCAAGCGCGACGAACACGATTGCCATAACAACCTCGACAAGCGCGTAGCGAGGGCTGACCGGGGCTTTGCAGTGACGGCATCGGCCTCTCAAGGCCAGCCACGATACGACGGGCACCAAGTCGAGGGGGCCGAGCGCATGGTCGCACGCCGGACAATGGCTGCGCCCATGCAGGACGCTTTCGCCGTGCACCATGCGCCATGCCAAACAGTTGATGAAGCTGCCCATGCACGCGCCAAGGAGGGCGACCATCCCCAGAAGGATGGCCGCCTCACCTGGCGTGAAGATGTTGATGGGGAGGGGCAATTAAGCAGCAGGGGTTACGTCGCTTGAGGAAACAACAGCCGTTACGGTGTATCCCTTATCTCCATTTACCGGCACGGCGTCATCCTTATCGCCCTCTTTCCACTCGGCAATAGTCACTTGACCAACATTGCCGTTCTCGTCAACCGTTGCCGTCGCAGTCCATTTTCCGGACTTAAGATCCTCGGGGCCTTTTTCCAGAATGATTTCAGTTGCCGCCACAGCCTTTACAGCACGAATATCGGCCGCCTTAACCGCCTCATTCGCCTTATCCAGCGCGCCCGTGAACACCGGCACGGCGATGGCGACCAGCACGAGCACGATCGCAACCACGATCAGGAGCTCGGCCAGCGTAAAGCCGCCCTTCTCCTCGCGAATCTTCTTGATCATTTCCTTCATAGTTGTTCCTTTCTCCTGATCTAGCACTTCCGTCGTGCCAAATTCACGTTATATTCTGCACAATGCAACGAAAGTAAGTCATAGCTTATCTATTTCATTACATTGCAGCATACATGGTAAACAGCGGCAAGTACAACGCCACCACGATGAAGCCCGCAAATATCGCCATCAGAACCAGCAGGGTCGGTTCCATAAGCGAAAGCGCGCGATCGGTCACGCGTTGCGTTTCGCTATCGTAAAACGACCCCATGGTTTCCAAGGTCTCTTCAAGTTCTCCGGTGTGTTCGCCCACGGTGGTCATCTCGATAAGCGTGCGCGGGAACCAGCGGCAGTCGATCATGCACTCGCCCATCGTTCGGCCTTCTTCCAGCCCTGCTTCCATGCGCCCCACTTCGCGCGACAGCACGTAGTTGTCCATCACGCGAGACGTCACCGACACCGCACGAGGCATGGAATGCCCCGACGATATGAGCATGGCCATGGTATTCGCAAACTGCGAAGCACCCGAGTACTTTCCTATCACGCCAAGAACCGGCAAGTTCAGCCGCATCTTCGCGAACTGCGTTTTTCCGGATTCGGTGGTGCTGTACAGCTTGATGCCCAGCACCAACAACGCCACGATCACCAGCACCATCACGATATTCGCCGAAACCCAGTTGGAGGAATCGATCAAAAACTGCGTGATGCCCGGCATGTCGCTTCCCAGCGACGAAACCATGCCGGCTATGGCCGGCACCACCATCACCATCATCACCGCCACTACAACCACAGCGATGATCAGCACGAAGATGGGATACGTGAGCGCGCTGGCCACCTTGGCGGCCACCTTGGATCGCTTATCGTAATACGCGTGCAGGCGCGCGAAGCACTCGGGCAGGTGCCCGCTTTCCTCACCGGCGCGCACGGTTTCGACGAACACGCGCGGCAAGTTCTCGCCCTTGTTCTCAAAGCTTTCGGCAAGCCCGTACCCCGCCGATACGTCGGCGGCAACCTCGACCAGCACGCGCTTGAGGTACTTGTCGGCGGTCTGGTCGGCCACCAACGACACCGCGCGTCCAATAGGCAAGCCCGCTTTCAAGATGGTCGAGAACTGCGTGCACATGATGGCGAGGTTCTTCGTTTTCGCCTTCGGCTTGGTAATGTCCATGGTTAAAATATTGGCGCCTTTTTTGACCTCTTTGACGCTTTGGACCACGCGGCACAGTTCGCGGGCCTTTTCCATGGCCTCGATCTCGTCGAACGCCTCGACCACGCCGTTGATGCGCTGTCCGTCGTTGGCAACTCCCATGTAGGTGTATGCAGGCATTAGCGCGCGTTCCTTCTCACGTAGTCTTCATCGTACGCTGCGGCAGCTGCCGTTTCCAAGCTGATGGCGCGCGTGCGTACCAACTGGATCAGCGCATTGTCCATGGACACGCTGCCTGCCGCCGCCGAAGTGGCAAGCGAGCTGGCGATTTGCGGCGTTTTTGCCTCGCGAATAAGGTTGCGGATAGCGGGCGTCACCATCATGAGCTCGCAGGCCAACGCGCGGCCCGCCCCGTCGCGGCGCGGCAACAGCTGCTGTGAAAGAACAGCCACCAGGCAGGTGGAAAGCTGCATGCGAATCTGTCGCTGCAAGCCCTCGGGAAACACGTCCACCATGCGGTCGATGGAATCCGCCGCTGACTTCGTGTGCAACGTGGCCAGCACGAAGTGGCCGGTTTCGGCAGCGGTCAGCGCCGTTTGGATGGTTTCCAAATCGCGCATCTCCCCAATAAGGATGACATCGGGGTCTTCGCGCAGGACGGCACGCAGGGCGTCATGGTAGCTAGCCGTATCCTGACCGATTTCGCGCTGAGAGACAATCGAGCGATCCGGCGTGTAGATGTATTCGATGGGGTCTTCCATGGTGATGATGTTTTGGTCGCTCGTATGATTGATGCTGTTGATGAGCGCAGCCAGCGTGGTCGACTTGCCGCTGCCCGTTTCACCCGTAACCACCACGATGCCGCGCTGGATACGGGGGAAATCGAGCACCGCAGGCGGAAGCCCCAGCGATTCGAGCGCGGGTATGGCGTCGGACAAAAGGCGCAGGGCGGCACTGACGTGGCCTTGCTGCCGGAACAGGTTGATACGAACGCGCACACCGGCAATGGTGGCGGCTCGGTCAAGCTCTCCCGAGCGCTTGATGCGCTCGAAATCGTCGCCGGCCAGCTGCCGTGCAAGCTGCTCGCAATCGTCGTGCGTCAACGGCGCGTCGTCGGCGAATCCCGCGTTCGTCAATCGACCCGCAACGCGAAACTTGGCCGGAAGGCCGCACACCAGATGCACGTCCGACGCCTGCG
Source organism: Paraeggerthella sp. (assembly GCF_048427265.1). Taxonomy (NCBI): domain Bacteria; kingdom Bacillati; phylum Actinomycetota; class Coriobacteriia; order Eggerthellales; family Eggerthellaceae; genus Paraeggerthella; species Paraeggerthella sp. The sequence continues at coordinate 2,575 of NZ_DBFOSR010000022.1, read as the reverse complement.
CACGATGCGCGGAAGCTATGAGTTCCTCTACGTTCATGATCGGCTCCTTGCTATTCCAACGCCGTAATGGTCTTGCGGGCGTCCTCGGCGGTTGTCACGCCAGAGAGCACCAGCTCACGGCAGGAAGCTTCCATGGTTTTGAACGAACCCGAACGCTCGATGGCGCCCTGCAGCTCTTCGCGCGTCGCGCCTCCTGTGATCGAGGTGCGCAAAGCGCGGTCGAGCGTCAATATCTCGAACACGCCGGTCCTTCCACGATACCCCGTTCCGAAGCACAGGGGACAGCCCGCCCCGCGGTAGAACTTGACGTGCGCGTCGTACGGCAGCCCGATCGTCTCGAATTCTTCAGGCTGAGGATCGTACTCCTGCCGACAATGCGGACACACCAAGCGAACCAGGCGCTGGGAGATAATGCCGCGAATGCCGCTTGCGATAAGGTACGGCTCGACGCCGATGTCGACCAGGCGATCGATCGTAGACGCAGCGTCGAACGTGTGCACGGTGGACAGAACCAGGTGCCCGGTGATAGCGGCACGCATGGCTATCTCGGCCGTCTCGCCGTCGCGGATCTCGCCCACCGCCACGATGTCGGGGTCCTGCCGCAAAATAGCGCGCAGGCCGTTCGCGAACGTCATGCCCGTTTTCTCGTTGATCTGGACTTGGTTCACTCCGTCGATGTTGTATTCCACGGGGTCCTCGAGCGTAACCAGGTTCACCGAATCGGTGTTGAGATGGCGGATCATGGTGTACATGGTGGAGCTTTTGCCGCTGCCCGTGGGCCCGACGATCAGAACCATGCCGTTGTTCGAGCTGATCAGGCGATTGTATTTTTCCAGGTTCTCCCCAGTAAGGCCGATGCCCTGAGGGTCGAACAGGCTGTCGTTCTTGTCGAGCAGGCGAACAACCACCGTTTCGCCGTGGATAGTGGGCAGCGTGTTGATGCGCAGATCGATATCCTGTTTCTTCAGGCGAATACTCGCGCGACCGTCCTGGGGAACGCGGCGCTCCGAGGTGTTCATGCCGCCCATGATTTTAAGACGCGAGATAACGGATGCCTGAAGCTCCTTCGGCACCGTCAGTATCGTTCGCAGCAAACCGTCGATGCGCATGCGCACGTGCAGGTCGGCTTCGCGCGGCTCAAGGTGAATATCGCTTGCCCGTTCGGTCGCTGCGCGCTCGATGATGCTGTTCACCAAGCGAACCGTGGGCGCGGACTGGGCGTCGGCATCGTCGCCGAGCGACGTAGCGGCAAACCCGCTGGACGAATCGTCCGCCGGGCGCGCATCGCGCTTCATTTCCTCGATCGCGCGGGCGGCGCCTTCGTTGCCGTACAGCGTCATGATGGCGCGCATGATGGCGTCGTGCATGGCAACCATGGGGACAACACGCTTGCGGGTGGCGTGCTTCACCGCTTCGATGGCCATGAAGTTCAGCGGGTCACTCATAGCTAGGTACACTTCGTCAGGCGTAGTGCGAACCGGCACGACGTTGTACTGGCGCGCGACGTTTTTGGACACCACGCGGCTCATCTCGGGATCAAGATCAACCTGGGACAAATCGATGAACTCGACGCCCAACTGCATCTGCAACGCCTCGATCAGACCCGCTTCCGTAATGATGCCCTCGGCAATAAGTTCGTCGCCCAGACGGCGCTTCGTTGTTTTCTGCTCCGAAAGCGCGTGCTCTATCTGGTCCTCGGTCACGAGGCCCGCATCGAACAGCACGTCTCCCAAACGTTTGTAAGGCATTTACGATCCTATCCTCAGTACGTTCATGGTGGTTTTGGCAAGCGATTCCTGCGCGACGTCTCCTTCGGCGTACACGCCCAACTCGAAAGACCAGGTCTTGGAGGCGGCATTGTACGAGAGCATTTCAAGTCGCGGCGTAAGGCCGTCTTCGGCAGGAGCAAGAAGAGCCTGCGCGCCCTCGGCGTTCAACCAGATGCCTTGCTGACCGTCGGACTGCAACAAGGCGATTTCATGCCGCGTGGAGCTTGTGAAATACAGGGGGTTCTCGTCAGACTGCACCCCGTCGCCCTCCACTTCAAGCGCGTACGTTAGCTCGTCGATTACCTCCTCGACCGCCTGCATGAGCATCGCGTTGGCTTTCGTCTGCACGGTAATGCGACTGTACGAGTTCATGGCCGCCTGCAATCCGGCGGTTACCGCAACGCACAGCAACCCGATAAACAAGATGCTGATCAGGTGTTCGCCCAGCATGAATCCCCGCGTATCGCGCACGCGGCTGCGGAGCATGGCTCTGTACTTCACGTTTCTCATGCGCGCTTGCCTTCGCAATAGCGCTCATAATCGCCCGAACCGTAAAGCGTCACCGCCGGCTCCGGGTCATTCGCCCCTTCCGAATTGGGGATATAGACTTTTACCTTGGTTAGGTATATATCGGGTTTCCTTTTACCCGAATTCACAAGATTCGATTCCGCATCGTACGAAGCGTCCAGCGCGCGCTCGCTCTGAATCGCCGTGCTCGCAGACGCCATCACCATAGTGGCCAGCATCGTTGCGCCCAGCACGGCAATCAAGATGGCCACAAGCGCTTCAACCATGGAGTCGCCCCG
>NZ_DBFOSR010000021.1:0-20488 GCF_048427265.1 Paraeggerthella sp. | reverse complement strand
GGCGATTTTTCGTGCGCGGCTGCGCCAGCGGCGGGCCGCCGGCGCATCCGGCCCAGGCGCGCGCCCCGTCGACGGCTCGCCACCGCAGCCGACCCAGGCACAATCCGCCGGCCCAACCCGGTCGCGCTGCCGCTATGCGGCCTTTCGATCGATCATCGCGCGTCGAACGCGCAAAAGAGCATAAGCGGCAAACAACACCGAGTACACCGCCACGCTGACCTGCGCCGCTGCGCCTCCATGCAAGGCGGGCGGCAGCAACATGAGCATCAGATGCAGGTACACCAAACCGAAAAACGGGTACGCCAGCATCTGCACGCGCTTCCACGTGTCTTTCTTCATGCGCTTCTTGACCACGTTGAACGACGTGACCCCTAAGACCAGCAGAAGAGCGAACAGCACCAAGGCAACCACGAACGAGATCATCACGGCTCCCTTGTTCACGCCGCCCAATCGAGGCAGGTACGAGACAAGGTACACGGCCATGTGCCCCAACGACAGAATCCAGGCGATAATGGACAGCTCCGCGCGAATGGGACGAAGCCAACGGCCTGCTCGAGAATCGCGCGAGAACACGCCGATGAACATCACCACGGCGAACAAAGCCAAGGCCAGCATGCATTTTTGAACGAGCAGGAACAAAGCGCTCCACACTGCACGCGGCATTGGGAAAAACTCCGCCGCAATGAACAGCACGCTCACCGCCACGGCCAAAATATAGAAAGCCACCGGTGCCTTCTTTATGGGATTGCGCAACGCAAACGCCGCCGCAACGGCGCAAATAAAGACCAGCAGGAAATCCATACGTTCCCCTATTCTTCGTCAGGCAAGGACGTCAAGACGGCGGAAGCGTACAAGGCGAGCGCGGCGTACGGCCCGTCGGTCAAGTCGCAGGTTTGCTCCATGAATCGGGGGAGCCAGGCAAGCGCGTGGCTTCGAAGAAACGCTTGAGTTTGCTCGTTTAGACTGGTCAGCGTTTCTTTATTCTCGGTGCGAACAGCCTCGGCCTGCTGAGCGAACAGGTACGAAAGAAACTCGAACTCCTCCTGAACGCTGTCGCACGGCTCTTTGCGCCCGTTCTTCGCCATCACTCCGGCTTCGCGCATGCAGCGCTCGACGTCAAGCGTGACGGGCGTGCGGAACAACGAGGGAACACCCGGAGCGCCCATGGAAACATGCAGGAAAGCACTTTCGTAAGGGAAAATCGGCGTGTGCCCGCCCGGCGCAAGGTACAAGCGCGAGTACGTTTTCCTCATCTCCGACAAAACGTCCGCAACGGACGATTCCGCCCATGCCCGCAGCCCCGTTGCCAAATCATCAGCAACGGAAGCCGACATACCCATGTCCAACAGGCAAGACCGAGCATCGTCGGCCAGAGCACCTTCGACGAGCGCAGTTGCAAACACGTCGTCAGGATATGAAAACGCGCGCGAAAGAAGCTCACACGCGTCGGCCCTCCCCACGGCCCTTTTCAAAGCGTCGTATTGCTCCATGCTTCCTCCCCCTTTTTGAAAAGGGGCGGCGGTTGCTGCAAAAACCGCCGCCCCGCGTAAAGCTATTGCAGGTAGTACACGCTCGGCTCAGTGCCGGCATCTTCCTGCAAGAGCAGGACTTCGCGGCCCTCGATAGCCTTGGACACCGCGGACTCGGGGTCGTCCAGATCGCCCCAGTAGCGCGCACGGCCCGGGCACAGCTGCATGCAAGCGGGCACCTCGTCACGGTCGATGAGGTTCTTGCAGAACGTGCACTTCTCCACCGTACCGGCCTTATGAGGCGGCGCGTCATACTCGCCTACCACCACGTCAAGGTAGTACTCGGGACTCTTGATGAGCGTGCGCACGCCCTCGTACGGGCACGCCTTGATGCACGACTCGCACCCGATGCACAGCTCGCTGTCCACCGATACGATGCCGGTCTCCTCATCCTTGACGGTAGCGCCCGTCGGGCACACGTCGAGGCACGCAGGCTTCTTGCAGTGTTGGCACTGCATAGGGAAAAAGGACAGCACCGGGTCATCGTGCGTCCCGCCAGCACAGTCATTGGAAACGGCACCGGTCGCAACTGCCAGACCAAGCGTATCAAGACTCTTATCCGACTTGGTGTACACAATGTTGTAGTTAACATCCTTTGGCATATTGTTCGCGATCTTACACGCAGCGGCACACGCTTGGCAGCCGAAGCAACGATTCAGGTCGATCGCCATTCCGTAACGGGTCATTCCTCACCACTCCCTTACAGTTTCTCGATCATGACCGCAACATCATTGAAAGCCTGGTTTGCAATCATGGAGTTGTAGTCCTTCGAAGACAGGTTTGCAAAATGACCATCGATGAAATCGTCTTTCTGCCAGCTGCGTCCCGACGAGATCATCTTGCGCGGCAAACCAGCGCTGATAGCCGCCTTCATGACCACATACCCGTTATCGTTGGATAAGCGTACGGTATCGCCCTCTGCAATGCCCAGCTCAGCCGCGTCATCGGGGTTGATACGCACCACCGGCTCGCGCTCGAACTCGCGCACGTAGCCGCATTCCCACCATTGCGTATGGGTATGAGTGCGCATGTGCTCGGACAGCAAGCTAAACGGATACGTCTTCCGATACTCGCGGTCCTCGCCAACGTAGACGGGAGTCTCCCAATGCAAACCGCGCTCTTTCGAGATGTCGAAATCGGTCGTAGCAACGTTGTTGGGAACGGCAACCTCCTGGTACAGCTGAATGCGCCCAGTTTCCGTAGGCAGCGGATCGGCGGAGCCCAGCTTGTCGCCTTCCGGATAGATGCGAACAGCGCCCTTCGCCTTGATGTTCTCAAGCGTGCAGTCCAAAGACTTCCAATACTCGGAATCCAGAATGGTCTCGGCATACTCGTCTTCCGTGCACCAGAACTCGCCCAAACCAAGGCGATCCAGAATATCGCCAAAGATTTGGAAGTCAGGCTTCGATTCGCCCTGCGGCTCGACGCACTTTTCCTGCCACAAAAGATACGGGTGAGAAGAGAACAGGAAGCCGATGTCCTGCTGCTCGAACCAATGAGCGGCGGGCAGCACGATATCCGCGTACTTGCACGTTTCGGTCATGCACATGTCGGCCACCACGACGAACTCGAGAGCATCGATCCAGCGCGACGTATAATCGTTGCTGCACATGGTCACAAGCGGGTTCGAGCAATGGATGTACGCGCTTTTCACCACGTAGTCCTCGCCCTTGAACTTGCCCGTAGTGAACACCTCTTCGAACACTGTCGTATCCAGATGTCCCGAAATGCCCGGAGCCGCCTCTCCTGCGGAATTAACCGGATAGCAGGCACCTTTGATGTTGGAGAACAGCATCTGAGGCAGGTATTCCTCGCTCTGGCCGATCGCAGCACCAGGCTTGCCAGCATTGCCAGTCAGCAATCCGACCAAATATACCGGCCAACCAGTGTAGTGTGCGTTGCGATAATGGTTCAAGCCTTGCATGATTTCGGTCGTCACCGGACCGTCCTCGTGATACACGCGTGCCAGCTCTTGAATGTCCTCTACGGAAACGCCGCACACAGCAGATGCCGCTTCGGGCGTCCAAGCGGAAATGTAACTCATAGCATTCTCGTACACCGTTTGAACCACAATGCCCTCGATGGGAGCCACGTTCTTGAGCGCCGGCTTCTGAGCCTCGCTGAACGCAACGGCCTTGCTCGCAGCTTCGTCCCATACGGCAGGCGGGCTGATAACCTTCGGCTTGCCCGTAAGCGGGTCAACGTCGCCCTCGGTCGGCTCAACGCCCAGATCGCTCATGCGTAGGTACATGCCATCTTCCTTGATGAGCAGGCCACAGTTGGTCTTGCTGCGCAGCGTATCCTCATCCACCCAACCGTTCCCGATCAGCACGTTCAAAACACCTAACGCGAGCGCACCGTCCGTACCGGGCTTGACGGGTATCCACCAATCGGCCTTGGCCGTGTTCGGGTTGTACACCGGATCGATCACGATAAGGCGCGTCCCGTTTTCCTTTGCCTCCATCATGAAGTGCAGGGTATGAGGGAGCGAAATAGCAGGGTTGTTGCCCCAAAGAATCTGCGTTTTTGCATTCTTACGATCAGTAAGCTCATTGCCCAGATCAGCTCCACCATGAGCACGCGACGCGCCGTATCCCGTTCCTACGTCAACATCTAGGCCGGCGTCGGTGCATCCAAGAATGTTCTCGAACCGCACAACCGCACCTGCCGCGTTGCAACTACCGCTATACAAAGCATAGTTTCCCGATCCGTAAAAAAACATGATGGACTTCGGGCCGAATTGCTCGCGATAGCTCTTCCACTTCTCAGCTATGGTATCGAGCGCCTCGTCCCAGCTAATGCGCTCAAAATCGTTCGAACCACGCTCTCCCACGCGTTTCATGGGATACAGCACGCGCTCCGAACTGTACATACGACCCACGTGCGTCAAGCCACGAGGACAGATGCGGTTGTACTCCGTGTTCGGCATATCGCGCGCCGACGTACGCACCACTTGCCCGTCGCGCACGTGCACATTCAAAAAGCAGCCGCCGCCGCAGTTACCACGGCAGACACCCGGGTAAAGCTGCGTCTCAGGGGCTTCCTGCTTCTTGTCCGTTTCCTCCAGGTTCTTGGCCTGCGGGCTGCAGCCGACCAGCGCGCCCGTTGCAGTGAGCGCCGCCGCGCCCTTGATGAAGCTTCTGCGGGTGAAACCATGCGTTGCGTTTTCAGCCATGCTTGCTCCTCTCGTTCTCTCCCCACGACCTCTCGGTCGCACCGTTCTTGCGCTGCGAACAGCAGGGAGGGAGGCCGTCCGCAGCGCAAGATGAAAAGTCTCGCTTCCCCCGACTTTCCCTTGCTATGCACTCTACGGATCATTGAAAATTATTGCGATAAACCGAAAATAAGTTTTGCGTTAAGAAGATATTAACCGGATATTAATGACTAGATTAATAAGATTAAATGGTGCATCGAGGATGCGAAAAGGTGCCGGACAATCCCGCCAAGCAAGAAAATCCGTCTAAGACCTGGCCAGATCGTACTCATAGCCAGCGGGGCGGTAGACTTCGCAGAACTGCTGAGAGGTCATAGCGGCAACGGGAGATCCGACAAAGTCCCGCACGTTTCGAGTCACAATGAGATCGACTCCATGTCGAAAAGCAGCCCAGGCGACCATTGCATCTTCAAAATCGCCCAGAGGATCGACCAACGCGTGACGAAGGTCAACCTCCGTCACATCAAGGACGCTTACGACGTCAACTAAATTCTGGAGCGCCGAAATGGCTCCCGGCTTTGAAGCGTATTTACGAGTAGAAAGAACGTACTGAACCGTGGGCGCCATCGACGCGGTCATAAATGGCTCGAACCGCTTCAGCAACATCACGTCCAACGCCTGGAACGAATAAAGCACGTCTTCGGTCGCTCCTAAAATGTCAACTATGACATTAACGTCAAGAAGCACTTTCATGAGTGCAACCCCGGTCCGTGCTTTTCTACCAGGTAGTCGCGATATTCCTGCCGTGCGTCAACTCCACGAGGCAAGTCGACCACCCCCACCAGCGAACGAAGCTTCTCGCGGCGCTTGGACACTTCGTCGCATGCACCCGCATCGCCACGCATCCACTCAGGCACACGTTGCTCTCGCTCCAAATACTCATAGAGGCATCGAACGGCTTGCGTCGTCGACACCCCTTCGCGCGCCAAAACTTGACCTCCGCGACGCTTCAGGTCTTCCGGCAACCGCGCATTAATCGTTCCCGCAACAGCCATTTTCGCCTCCTTTGCTCTGCACGATCTTAACAAATTGCATTACATAATGCAATTTGTTAAGACATAATGCCTTGCTTGATGCAGGAAACAAGCGGAGTAACGAATCTTCGGCTTCCTGCGAGCCTTACCCCTCCACTCGATCAGCCATTTTGTAACCCACGCGCTGAACCGTCAGCAGGTACCGTGGCTCGGAAGGGTTCTCTTCGATCTTCTCGCGAATCTTGCGTACGAACACCGTTATGTTGTTGGTCGGTTTGCAGTTGGCATCGGACTCGCCCCAGATATACTCCTGAATTTGGCTGCGCGTGAACACTTTGCCCGGGTGCGCCGCCAAAAACGCCACAATCTCGAACTCCTTCGTGGTTAGCTGCACCGGCTTTCCCTTGATGCGCACCTGGTACTCTCCAAAATGCACCTCAAGATCGCCAATCTGAGCAACCCCTTCCCGATTTCTCGAGCGCGCAAAATCTATCGTGTCCTTATGACGGCGGATGTTCGCCTCGATGCGCAGCAGCAACTCCATGGCATCGAACGGCTTGGTCACATAATCGTCCCCACCCGACCGAAAGCCGATGCTCTTGTCGACAATATCGCATTTCGCAGAAAGGAAAATGACCGGAATGCGGCGGCCTTCTTCGCGGATGCGCGCACACAAATCGAACCCGTTCGTTCCCGGCAGCATCACGTCGAGCAACAGTAGGTCGGGCTTTTCATGCAGAAGCATCTCCATGCCCGATTCGGCGTCTTTCGCGCCACAAAATGCGTACCCGTTCGACGTTAGAAGCTGCTCGATCGCCTGTCGCAAATTATCCTCATCGTCGATGAGCATCACCTTATACATCGTCTTCCCCCACTATCAGCCTCTTCGGCACCGTAATAACGAAAGCGCTGCCCTTCCCCACTTCGCTCTCCACCGAAATGGCGAACCCTTGCACGTCAGCGTATTCGCGCACAAGGGCAAGGCCCAGGCCGCTGCCATTGTACTTTCGCGTCGACGTGCTATCCACCTGGAAGAATCGCTCGAAAATGCGCTCCTGGTCCTCGGGCGCAATGCCTATGCCGGTATCGACCATCGACAGCGTTACCACCTGACGATTCTCGTCGTATGCCACCCTCAACTCCACTGACCCGCCGTCGGGCGTGAACTTGATGGCGTTGCTGGCCAGGTTTTCAAGCATACGCAACGTCTTCTCGTAATCGCCGTTCACCAGGGGCACGTCCGAAGCAACCCTCGTACGGAACGAAACCTCGTACTTGCGCGCGAGCGGAGCCATGGTGCCCTTGACCGACGCCGCCACGTCGCCCAAATCCATCGGCTCGCATGTAGACTTGATGCTGCCCGCGTCGGATCGCGCGATGTCCAGCATGTTGTTGATCATGTTGAGCAAGATCTGGCTGTTCTTCTCGATTTCCTCCCAAGACCGCCGATCGCTTTCACGCCCCGGATCGCACGTTTCGCGCGAAATCTGCGCGAACGTAATGATAGACGTCAACGGAGTGCGCAGCTCGTGGTTCACCATGGACAAAAGATCGGACTTGAAACGAGTCTCCTGCTCAAGGCTTTCGTTCAGCTTTTCCAACTTGTCGCGCTGATGCTCGAGCAGCGCATTGGCTTCCTGCAAATCAATCGTGCGAGCCTCAACCTGCGACTCCAAGTGCTCGTACATATCGCGCAGATCGCCCGCCATGTCGTTGAACCCGCCAACAAGCTGCTGCACCTCTTTCGCCGCATGCCCGCCGCCCAGTTCTGCATCCATACGGCCGCGCTTCAGCTTTCCGAATGCCGCATGCAACCCCCCTATCGGGCGCAGCACGAAGAAGGTTGTCACCACGTAGATCACCGCGCCAATGAACACGGTGATCCCCAGGAAGAACACGACGTCGCGAATCACGTTGTCGCGCAGCGTTTGCTGTTGCTGATCGATGGGAATGACAATGCTGATAGCGCCCCCAACGGAATCAAGCGTCCATCCTTCTTTTTCTTTGCCGGTAACGTCAAGCTCGCCCGCCGGTTCGCCGTGACAGGACAGACAGCTGTTATCAACCTCAAGTGCTTGCAGGTACCGGAAACGCTCTTCCCCCTGATACTCGGCAATGCCGTAATGTTCTTTCACCGACGAGTTGGCGTTGAAGCGTTCGAGCGCTTCCGCCTCGAATTCATCGGGTATGTCCTGCTCGCTGCGCGGGTTGAAATTGGTGTAGCGAATAGCGTAGTCGCTGCCGGCCGAGAATAAGCGCCCGACGCTCTTTCCAACCAATGAGCAGTGCAAACCCTTGAATTCGTACGTCCCGTCAGAAGTGTTGTTGATCACGCTTTGCGAGTTGTCCATAAACTGCCACACGGCGTCCATTTCGCGAGCAAACGTGCGGGCCTCTTCCAGCAAAGCCGCCTCGGTCTGGCGCTGCTGCGAGTAGAAATCGAACACAGCAAACGCAAGAAACGACACGCCGAACACCGCCGTCAACGCAGTTAGATAAATAGTTTTCAGACTGAAAGAGTGCTTCCCCATGCGCGTCCCCGCCCCCGTATTCGCAACGCCCCCTCGCATTGCGATGTAAACCCTAGCACAAGACTAAGAGCCACGTAAAGCAGTGAGCATCGGGCGCATGGCCGAAAACGGAAGCAGGGGAACGTGCGAACGGCCCTCGCGCGATTCGCGGCGGCACCGCAATCGAACAGCCCCGTACGTTCGTCGACATCAGCGATAAGCAGGCGATTCCTCGGCGACGTGCCGGCGCGTTACCCGCTTGTTGCCGCCGCTTGCCGCCGCCGCAGGGGAAGCATGCGCACGAAAAACCGCCCTTGCTGGCAGGTTTTGACGGTTTGAGGTCGTCATGTTGAGCGCTCTCTTCGCCATGGCGCTGCCCGCGTTTAGTTTTGCCTGGTCACAGCTTTGGAGTGTCGCATCGCGCTTTCGAGGGCGCTCGTCCGGCCAAGCAAAACGACCCCTAACCGTGAAAACCTGCCAGCGAAGGCGGTTTTTCGTGCGCGGATGCGCCAGCGGCGGGCCGCCGGTGCAGCCGGCCCAGGCGCGACCCCCCGTCGGCGGCTCGTCGGCGCATCCGACCCTCACGTGCAACCCCTCCAGCGGCCACCGGCGCAGTCAACCCGCAGACGCGGCACTCGACGCTACCGCTTCCTGCGCGCGCGTCCCTTTCCGCCCTTGCGATCGGATGCCTTCTCGCCGCGCATGCGACGAGCCTCCTCGCGACGTTCGCGCAGGTCAGCGGTTTCCTGCTTGAGCACTCGATAGGACGCGAACCGCTCCTTGCTGATCTCGCCAGCCTCCACCGCAGCACGCACGGCGCACCCAGGCTCGTCAACATGGCGGCAATCGCGGAATCGGCAGCCCTCGGCAATCTCTTCCACGTCCGAGAACGCGGCGCCGATGCCCGCATCGGCCTCCCACAAGCCCAGGCCGCGCACGCCGGGCATGTCCACCATGAACCCGCCGCCGGGAATGGGGACCATCTCGCGACTCACCGTGGTATGACGGCCCTTCCCGTCGTCGCGCACGGGCGTCGTTTCTTGAATATCGCTTCCCACCAGCATGTTCACCAAACTCGACTTCCCCACGCCGCTCTTTCCCAGCAGCACGGCAGTCGTATTTCGGGGCACCAGATCGCGCACGGCCTCCACACTGACGGGATCGTTTTCGGAAACCACCAGCGTCTGCACGTCGGGACCCACCAGCGCGCGCACGCGATCGCGCACCTCGGCCACATGCGCTTCGTCCTCGGCAAGATCCGCCTTAGTCAGCACAACGGTCACCAAGGCACCCGTTTCGTAAGCCAGCACCAGCTCGCGCTCAAGCCGACGAGCGTTCACGTCGGCAAGAGGCTGCGCCACGAACACGCGGTCGAAGTTTGCGGCAAGCACCTGCGGAAGCGCCCGCTCGGTCGGATCTTTGCGCACGAACGCGCGCGTGCGCGGAAGAATACTGGCTATGATGCCCTTGTCATGCCCCTCCGGCACGTCCACTTCAACGAAATCGCCGATCACGGCGCGCACTTCCTCGCCCTTGACCAGCGCCGTTGCATGTTCGCATCGCACAAGCGTCCCATCGTCGCATCGCACAAGCGGATATCCACGATCAAGCTTGACTACCTGGGCCCTTTGCAAGCGTCCTCCTCTGCTCCAATCGGCACAACCGCACCCTCACTATCAAAAAAGCGCTAGCGCTGGCGCTCCCTCAACCAATAGAATACGCCCGTCATGGCAAGGCCGATGGCCACGGCCACGATACCGGGGACGAACGTTCCGAACACGAACGGATCCTGCTTTCGCTCACCGGGCTCGATAACGGTCACAACTTCGGCATGCAAGTCCGACAGACCCTCGTGCTCCGGGCACACCAGGTGAAACGTTCCTCGCACCTGCACGATGGAGCCTTTTCTGTCGTACGCGCCGAACGTGTCTATCTTCGCCGCCGCCTCGCTCGACATGTACACCGTAATGGTTGCCGAATCGCCCGGCGACGAAAGCGTGATCCAGCGATGCCTTCCGTCCAAACCCTCTTTGATGCTATCGCCAATGGCCTCGCCCGTTACTTGCACGGTTTGGTTATCGTAATACGCGTCGGCCTCGCTCAAGTCGGCAATGGACGTATCGTAGATGAACGAGCTATCGGGAAGCTGCTGCGGATTCACCGCATTCCCGCCTTCAGCCTCTTCGGCATACGCCGTTGCAGCGGCACCGCTCGACGCAAAGCTCCCGATCAGAATGCACGCCATCAAGACCGCCGCCATCGTCCACCACGTTCTTTTCCTGTTGCACCACGGCACGTTCACGACCGATGCACCAACCTTCGGGGATCAAGCGACACGACAATTTCAACGATAAGCGCCAGAAGCGTCACGAACTCAAGACGGCCGGCCCACATTTGAAGGATGTAGAACAGCTCGAGGGTGACCGGCATACCCGGAGCCGCAAGCCCCGAAGAAATGCCGCCGTTGCTGGCCATAGCCACCGATTCGAAAATAGCCTGCGTCGCGTCGTAACCATGGGCAATGCCCACCAGCGAGCCAATCGCATACGTGACCACGTACAGCACGAACACCGTCATAGCCTCTTTCACCACTTCGGGCGAGAGAATGCGGCGACCAACGTGATTGTAGTCAACCACCACGCGCGCGGAGTCGGGCGCAAGCGCTTCCTTGATAGTTGCCACCAACGATTTCATGATAACGCCCATGCGGCTGAACTTGAAACCGCCCGAAGTGGACCCGCCGCTGCCTCCGACGGCCATCAGAATGGCCACCACCAAAAACGCGCCCGACGAAAGGGCCGTGGTCAGCTGATTTGTAGTGACGTTCTGAAATCCCGTAGTCGAGAAGGCCGAGATCACCGTGAACAAGCCGCGCCGCAGCATGGCCGGCAGGTTGGAAAACTCGGCGCTCGCGCTCAACGAAGCTGCAAAAACACAGGTCATAACCGCAATCCACAAAACCATCGTGCGAATTTCCAAGTCTTTGAAGAACACTTCGACATGGCCCTTCCACACCTCGGAATGAAGCACGAAGTTGATGGATCCCAGCAGCATAAGCAGCATGAGCACCAGCTCGATGGGCAGGGAATGATAGTACATAACGCTTTGGCTCATGGGCGCGAATCCGCCGGTCATAAAGCCGGAAATCGACAGCCACAGCGACTGCAAAAGCGCGCGCGACGGCTCCATCCCTATGAACAGGCACATGCCCGTCAAGATAACCGTTGCAATGAGGATGATGCCGACGGCGATCTTCGCAATGAACTGCGTGGTTTGGACCACGTTGGGAACCACGTGCTCGCTTCGGCCCTCGGACATATACAGGCTGGCGCCCGCGCGCTTGCCGAACAGGCCGAACGACAACGCCACAACGATGAGTCCCAAGCCTCCGATCAGGTGCATCATGAAGCGCCACATGTTGTCGGCGTTCGACAGGTGATCCAGATCGGTGATGATGCTTGCGCCGGTGGTGGTAATGCCCGACACACCGTCGAACAACGCGTCAAGGTACGTTTCGTAGTGGCCCGACAGGTGGAGGGGAATCGTGGCAACCATAGCCAGCACGATCCAAGCCAGACCGGTGACAACAAGGGCTTGCTGGCGGTTGAGCCGTCCGGGCTCTATGCGCAAAAAGCGCAGGCCAGACCCTATGATAAGAGAAACGCCAATGGTCAGCAGATAGTTGGCCGCAGGAATCCATTCCTGAAACGCAAGAGCCGTCGCAAACGGCACCAGCAGCGCCAAGGACGAGAACAGCACGAGCACGCCCAGGTAGTGGCCGATGACCCGGACATCGTATAAGGTGAACCGCTGCCACATGGTGCGCTCTAACCTCGCTTTATTCCGCAGACGCGCGGTGTTATCTCGAAGCCGATCAATCCAGCACGACCCTTACGACAATGATAAGCGTCCACAGCGCAAGCAAAAAGCAAAGCAACGCCAACATCACAACGCCGAACCCCAGGGCTGGCGTCTCGATAGCTTGGCGGATGTCCTGTTTTCTTTTGCGCATGCAGGTATTCTAGTACAAATATGCGCAACACGACACGCCAGCTCGGCAACAGCGCACAACCCAGAAAAGACGCCGAAGCGCCAGCTTTGCATATTCGCAGCCCGTTCGCAAGGGCGTTCAGCAAAGAAATCGACACCTAATCGTTAAACTTTTCACCTGCGGGGCTTGCGCAAGGGGTGTCAAGGTATAATTTCCGAATCTTTTAATCGCCCGCACAAATTTACAACCATTCGTGCGGACATGGGGTTTCCCGTCGCAAAAGCGCGCGGGACGGAAAGGAACAGTAATGGCAACGGAAGAAGACATCGACTACTCGTTGTCGCGCGTTCCTGACGAAGCGAAACAGCCGTTTTGGCGGATTCTCTTCATCAGGATCGGCGCGATCTGCTGCGTGTCGCAGCTCATGTTGGGAGCCGCACTCGGCTTCGGCTTGACCTTTTGGGACGCGTTCCTGGCAACCATGCTGGGATCGGTGCTGCTGCAGGTAGTCAGCTGGGCGCTTGGCACCGCCGCTGCCCACGAGGGCTTGTCCACCAGCTTGCTTTCGCGCTGGGCGGGCTTCGGCAAGGGCGGCTCTGCCCTGTTCGGCGGCGTTGTGGCCATCTCGATGGTCGGCTGGTTCGGCGTGCAGAACTCCGTGTTCGGCGAAGGCATGGCCAGCATCGTCACGCTGACCGACTTCCTGGGCGGCATGGAGTACCCGATTTGGGCCATCGTCACCGGCCTGGGCATCACGCTCCTGGTCGTGTTCGGCATCAAGGCCATCGCGAACTTCGCGGCTATATTCGTGCCCTTGTTCGTGATCGTGGTCATTGTGGCCGCAGCCATCATCCTGCAGAACCACTCGCTCACCGAGCTTCTGACCACCGCGCCTCCGGGACCGGCCCTTACCCTGGGCGCCGCCACCACCATGGTTGCGGGCGGCTTCATTGCAGGCGCCATCTGCACCCCCGACTACGCGCGCTTCCTGAAGAACGGCAACCAGGTGTTCTGGATGACGCTCATCGGCACGTTCGTGGGCGAACTGGGCATGAACCTTCTGGCCGTTCTGCTGGCGCACGCCATGGGAACCGAGAACGTCGTCGACATCATGATGGGCACCTCGGGCATCATCGGCGTCATCATCGTTGTGGCCTCTACGGTCAAGCTCAACGACATCAACCTGTACTCGTCCAGCTTGGGCCTGGCCACCATGCTGAACGCCCTGTTCAACAAGAAGCTCAGCCGCAACGCGCTGGTATGGATGCTGGGCATCGTGGGCACCGCGCTGTCGGTTATCGGCATCATCAACTACTTCACCGACTTCCTGGTGCTGCTGGGCGTGGCTATTCCGCCCGTCGCCGGCATCATGGTCATCGACTACTTCGTGCTGCGCCGCAGCCGCAAGACGCTCGACGAGTCGCGCGCCAAGGGCCAGCTGCCCGCGAAGGTCGAGAACTGGAACCCCATCGCAATCGTGTGCTGGATCGCCGGCTTCGCCGTGGGCGAAGTCACCAGCATCATGGCAATCGGCATTCCGGGCCTGAACTCGCTTGTTCTGGCCGGTGTGCTGTACTGGGCCATCATGAAGGCTTACGCCAGCATCAAGAAGCAGGACGTGATCACGTTCGCGGAAACGGATCAGGTCCTGTAAGCGAAGAGCATAGCTCCTTGCAGGTGAAAGCCCCGCTCGCGCGCACTGCGCCGGCGGGGCTTTTCGTTTGTGCGCAAATCAGCCTGCTTGCGCGAGTCAGCCTGGAAGCACATTGTCGCCCGAAACGTACGTTTTTCGGGCTGAAAACGTACGTTTCGGGCGACAATGCAGGCGGCGCTAGCTCTCGGCGCAATGGGAAACGCCGGCGATAGCGGCAGGCCCAGCGAAAGCGCAGTTCAACCAGACTTCCCCTTACGGCAGCAGCACCAAATCGTACAAGTCGGGACGGCGATCGCGCAGATAAGGGCTGCGCTCGCGGAAGCCGTCGATCTCGTTCAGATCGATATCCGCGTACAGCACGCCTTCGGCAGGATCCTCCAGCTGCGCCACCACATGGCCGCGCGGGTTGCACACCAGCGAACGACCGGGCATCGACAAGCCGTCCTCTTCGCCGAAGCGGTTCACAGCCGCCAAGAACACCGTGTTCTCCAATGCGCGGGCAGGGGCGTTCACGTCCCACACGTCCATGTCCTCGGCGCACCACGCACTGGGGCACACCACCAGGTCGGCGCCTTGCAAGGTCAACATGCGCGCCACCTCCGGGTAGCCCATGTCGTAGCAGATCATCACGCCGACGCGCCCGAAATCAGTCTCGAACACCGGGCAGTCGCAGCCGGAGCGGAAGTAGAAGCGCTCCAAAGCCCACAGGTGCTGCTTGTCGTACGTACCCATGAGGTTGCCGCCGCGGTCAATGAACACGGAGCTGTTGTACACCACGCCGGTCAAATCGTACGTCAGCGCAAGACCGGCAACCACGTAGCAATTCGCAGCGCGAGCAGCTTCGCACAAAGCCGTAACCGTAGGGCCTTCCACCGGTTCGGCGAGTTCGACAATGCGAGGTCCCACGATGTTCAGCTGGTACCCCGTAGAGAACAACTCGGGGAAAATCACCAGGTCGGCGCCTTGTGCCCCAGCCTCGGCTATCATGCGGCAAGCTTTTTCGGTATTGGCGGCCGGATCGCACAGGGCGCTTTCAAACTGGACGAGCGCCAAACGCGCCGTGCGCTTCGCTTCGGTCATGAACAACTCCTTTATTGGGTGCAGATTTCGTCTTGACGGCATTATCTCATGACGAACGCAGAACGCCAAAGAACAAGCAGCCGAATGTCGGGAAGATGGACGCAGCAGGGCGAAAGCCGCAGCAAACGCGCCGCGTTATCAGCAAAAAGCTCGGAACAGACCGTCAAACGCGCGTTGGACGGCCGTACGAATTCGCGAATTCCAACACCTTGTCGAGCGACGCCATAAGATCCTCGATCTCGTCCACGCCAATCGTGTTGCAGAATTCCGTGATAAGCGCGTGCATCTCGTACTGGCACCCTTCTGCCAGCTCCCATCCACGCTCCGTCAGCTCGATCGACACGGTTCTCGCATCATCGCGCAGCCGTTCCCGCTTCACGTACCCTTTGTCTTCAAGCGGCTTGAGCGCTTGCGACAGCGAACTGGCGGGCATGCGGAGCAATCGGGCGAGCGACCCGGGACGGATCGTCTCGCCTTTCTTCTGATGGCCTGACAAAACCATCAGGACATCGGCTTCGAGTTGCGAAAGGCCCATGCGCGCCATGTACGGCTGCGAACACGTCCGGTTGACCTCTTTCACCAACCGGAAAAGTTCGGTCACGATCGCTATTTCTTGAAGGGAAGCCTTCATCGGGGCCTTTCGCTTGCTCGAATCCACATACTCTGTCTAGGATAGCGGAATCCTAGCCGAAGCGGTACTCCACGCCCATGGTGGGCTGGGGGTTCTCCCACTTCTTCACGATGGTCGAGCCGCAGGCTATGCGGCAGGTGCCGCACTCCAGGCAGCCGGCGTAGTCGAACGACTTCGCGCCCGACTCGTCGACCTTGTAGAGGGCCGCCGGGCACACGCGCACCAGCTTGAGGAACTCCTCGTCGTCAGGGTCGTCCACCAGCTCGATGTGGGCGTTCTCCTCGTCCACCTCGTACTTGTCCAACGCCAGGAACTCGTCGACGTTGACCGTGATCTCGCATACCTTGCTCACAGCGCCTTCACCGCCTTTCGCACCTCGCCTGCGAGCTTGAACAGCCCGCGCTTCTTCACGATGGGCATCATGCGCTTCACGAGCGGCTTCTGCGGCGCGCCGTCCACGCTGAACATGGCGTTGAAGATCTCCCTCACCATGGCGGGGTACTCGCCGAACATGCGGTCCCAGCCCTCCATGACGTGGGGCCACTTGCGGAAGGTCTCGAGGTCCTTGACGACGAACGAGTCCTCCATGGCCTGCTTGTACGAAGCCAGGCCCGCCGCGCTCGTGTCGCCCGCGTCCAGCGCCTTGACGGCCGCCTGCCCCGCCATCTGGCCCGACGCCACGGCGAAGTCCATGCCGCGCACCTGGTAGCCCATGTTCATGCACAGGCCCGCCGTCTCGCCGGCCACCAGGCAGCCGTCGAAGACGTACTTCGGGATCATGTTGTAGCCGCCCTCGGGCACCATGTGGCCGGAGTGCTCGACCAGCTTCGCGCCGCGGATGACGGGCGCCACGGCCGGGTGGTTCTTGAAGTCCTCGAGCATCTGGTACACCGGGTACGGGTTCGACGCGTCGGCCGCCGTGGAGATGGTGGCCACGAGGCCCAGGCTGATCGAGTCCTTGTTGGTGTACAGGAAGCCGCCGCCCACGTTCCCGTGCGTGCAGTCGCCCACGAACAGCATCGCCGCGCCCTCGCCCTCCGGGCACAGGAAGCGGTCCTCGATCTGGGAGGCCGGCAGCTCGAACACCTGCTTGATGCCCACGGCCATCTCGTTCGCCTTCGGGCGCGGGTTGCCCAGGCACTTCTCGGACAAAAGCGGGTTCACGCCCTCGGCCAGGATGACCACCTGCGCGGTGATCTCGTCCTCGCCCGCGCGCACGCCCACCACGCGGCCCGCCTCGTCCTTGATGAGCTCCTCCACGGCGATGCCGCAGATGTACTCGGCGCCCGCGTCCTCGGCCTTCGAGGCCAGCCACTGGTCGAACGGCGCGCGCAGGACGGCGTAGGAGTCCTTGCCTTCCTCCGCCAGTTCGTCGCTCGTGAAGTCGACGGCCATGCTCGAGCGCGCGTCCAGAAGCGCGATGCGCTCGTGGGTGATCCTGCGCTCGAGGGGCGCCTCCTGCTCGAAGTTCGGGAAGACCTCCTTAAGCGAATGCGAGTAGATCCGCCCGCCCGTCATGTTCTTGGCGCCGGCGAAGTTGCCGCGCTCGACCACGAGGACGCTCTTGCCGGCGGACGCGGCCACGTAAGCGGCCACGGCCCCGGCGCACCCGGACCCCACGACGATGATGTCGAAATCGGTCTCAGACACCTTTCATCCTTTCTCGTCTTATGAAAATCAACAACACACCAGCTTCACCGCAAAAGCCCGCTCGCTCGCCTGACCAGCAAGGTTCGAGCTTCTTGAAGCGGGAGGCCTCCATGAGCCCTCCCGCGGATCGAAGCTTTCTACAGTGCCGCTGTCAAAGCCGGCAGTACATCCTTGATGTCTCCCACCAGGCCGAAGTCGCACTGCTTGAAGACCGGCGCGTTCTTGTCCTTGTTGATGGCGAACATCGTGCCGGCGCGATTGCAGCCCACCATGTGCTGCATCTGGCCGGAAATGCCGCAAGCCACGTAGACCTTCGGCGACAGCATGAGGCCGGACACGCCAACGTAGGTCTCGGTGGGAAGCCAGTCCACGCCCTCGGTCAGCGGACGCGAGCAACCCAGGCCGGCGCCCAGCTTTTCGCACAGCGCGCGAGCCAAGTCAAGCTCGGACTCCTCCGCGAAGCCACGGCCCGCAGCCACGACCACGTCAGCCTTGCCCAGGTCAACGCCGCTCTTTTCGATGGGCTTGGAGGACACGAGCTTCACCGGATTGGCCGGGGCAACCCAGGCCACGTCCTCGACCGCGTTCGCGCCGCTTGCCTCGGCGCCTTCGAACGCGCCAGCGGAAACCGTGTAGATGGCCACGTCGCCCGCAGCCTTCTGCACGCGCTCGGCCACGCCGCCGAAGTACAGGCTCTTCGCGCCGTCGGCGGCGAATTCCATGACGTCGGTGATAACGGCGGCGCCCGCATGCGCGGCCAGGCGGCCGGCGATCGTCTTCATGTGACGCGTGGGCTCGACCAGCACGACGCTCGGCTGCTCGGCGTCGAACACGGCGATCACGGTATCGGCGGCGTCGTCCAAAACGGAGCCTTCGGGTACGGACACCTTCGCCACTTTGTCGGCAACGGCAGCGGGCGCATCGCCAAAGGAAACGAGGACGACCTCATCGGCCATGGTGCGGGCTCCGGCAGCAAGCTCGCGGGCAGCGTCGGCGCGCTCGGCAATAACAAGTGCTTTCATGGGTATGCTAGCCTTTCTCTCGGACAGCGGATTATCGGAAGACGGAACCTACAGGGCGGCCTTGAGGGCTGCAGCGAACTGCTCGATCGCGCCATCAGCCGAAGCGTCGAGGATCTCGAGCTTGCGGTCGGCCTGATCGGGAGCCTTGCAGGAGACAACGTCGATAGCGCCGTCGACAGCCGCCTCGGCACCGGCCACGTTCATCGGCTTCTTGCCGGCAGCCAGGATGTCCTTCATGCCGGGAATGCGGGGCAGCGCGATATCGGGCGACACGGACACAACGGCGGGCAGGGGCACCTCGACGGTTTCGACGACGTCCTCGAGCGTACGCTCGACGATGAGCGACGAGCCCTGCGCCTCGATCTTCGTTGCGCCGTTCACCACAGGAAGGCCCAGCTTCGCAGCCAGCTGCACGTCGACCTGCTGCGCGTAGTTGTCAGCGGAGCCGTCGCCGCACAGGATGAGGTCGAACGCGCCCACCTTGCCGACCAGAGCAGCCAGCGCCTCCGCCGTCGCGCGGGCATCCATGTTCGCGTATGCATCGTCGGCGGCCATGAACAGCTCGTCCACGCCGCGAGCCAGCACGTTCTTCTTCAGCTTGGAGTCGTCGATGGAAGCGGGGCCCGCCGTCATCGCAACCACCGAGGAGCCGTCGTTGGCTGCGGCCAGCTGCGCCGCGGCCTCGAGAGCGTTCAGATCGTACGTGGACACGATGCCCTTTGCCTTGGAGTAATCCAGGGAGCCGTCCGCGGACACCTGGATGTCCTGATCGTCGGGAACCACCTTGAAAGCAGCAACGATTTTCATCCTGTACCTTTCCCTTCTCGTTTGCCTTTATAAAGCGTTCGGACGCGACCCGCCGTCTTCGAGGGGAACATGCGGCGGATTCGGCGCGTTGAGAGCAGTTTGCACCGCTCGCCGCGCGGCGTCATCGCAAGATCGCCGTGAAAGCATCATTACTTACAATTTGACTATGCCTGCGCGCCCGTCCGCGCAGGTTCCATCGCCCGCGCGGCGCCACGGCGCAACGCCGCGCCCCCGCCGCGGGAAGCACTGCGCAAACGCGTTTCATAGCCCCTGATCAATGGCATCATTACGTATCCCTACTACTTTTTTTGCGATGCACCGATTTTTAAGTATCGCCGAATTACCATGCGCCTTGCGATGCAACGGCATAGCTGCGATCGCTAGTATTCAGGGCAGTTGTTCGAGCGAGTAAAACACGACGGCGGCACGCTGCAATCGAGCCGAATCACGTGCGGAACATCGCTCGGCGCCACGCGCGGCTTCGCGCGAAATCGCAACCAGTCAAGGAGGAGCAATGGCAGATTACTATGGTACCGACACCGTCGTATCCGAACTTCGCGAGGACGGTCTGCTGATCATCCGCATCAACCGCCCCGACGTGGCAAACGCCCTTAACGGCGTCACCTCCAAGGCCATGGAGAACATCATGAACAACGCCGAGACCGATCCCGCCGTGCGCGCGATCATCGTCACCGGCACGGGCAAGGTGTTCTGCGCGGGCGAGGATCTTTCCGAGCTGAGCGAAGGCGGCGAGTGCCAGACCGTGACCGAGCATGGCTTCGGCGGCCTGACCGCGCGCCTGTGCTCCAAGCCCGTCATCGCCGCATGCAACGGCTCCGCGGCCGGCGGCGGCATGGAAATCGCCCTGTCCTGCGACATGGTGGTTGCCGCCGAGAACGCCAAGTTCGGCTGCACCGAGGTTGGCTTGGGCATCATCGCTTCCACGGGCGGCATCGTGCGCCTGGCGCGCGACATCAACCGCAAGGATTGCATGGAGCTTCTGCTGACCGGCAAGAAGATCAAGGCTCCCGAGGCCAAGGCTCTCGGCCTGATCAACTACGTCGTGCCGGCCGAAGAGGTCATGGACCGCGCTATCGCGCTGGCCGAAGAGTGCCTGAAGAACGCTCCCCTCGCCCTCAAGTGGACGAAGAACATCGTGCACGCCGCCGACCAGATGTCCGAAGAGGATGCCATGCGCTACTCCGACGCCGCGTACCGCTTCCTGGAGAAGACCGCCGACGGCATCGAAGGCCCGGCCGCTTTCGTCGAGAAGCGCACGCCGGTTTGGCAGGGCAAGTAACTCCCCTTTATCAATCCACTCGGTCCGCGCGGGCATTCGCGCGGCCATCCGCCACGTGCCCGGGCTGCGCAGCCCGGGCACGTTTCATTGGCGGGACGGAGCAAGACGAACGAAACGACCGAAGCG
>NZ_DBFOSR010000020.1:0-58116 GCF_048427265.1 Paraeggerthella sp. | reverse complement strand
ACAAGCGGGCTTGACGGGCGCGGCGTGGCTGAGGTTTCCCTGTGGTGCAAGGAGCTGGCGCGGTCCGGCAAGACGGTGGTCGTCATCACTCACGATAGCCTGCTTGCCCGCTTGGCTGGCGATGCGGTTGTGAGCCTTGGGAAATAGGGGCGTAGTGGGTGGTCGCTTCTCATCATTTCCGCTCGCGAATACAGCCAGTGCGCAGCGTCTTGCATGGAGATGCCCATTGGATTATGCTGACGATAATCAGAGATGAAAACACAGTCCCCGTCGGGTAGTCGTGGGCGTGCGGCGGATAGGCCGTATCAGTAACCTGCCTCCTTGGTTGTCCCTTCTCTGCATGGTTTCGGCACATAAAGGAGGAACAACCATGCAGATCAGCGTGTCGTCCACCCTGACCCTCTAACATGACGGCCGGTTTTGGGTGGGGATCGTCGAACGGATTGAGGACGACAGGTTCCAAGCCGCTCGCATCGTATTCGGGGCGGAGCCGTCGGATGAGGAGGTCCTGCGATTCGTGGTGGCGCGGTGGGGAAGCCTGTCGTTTTGCGGCGACGCGGAGGCGGCCGTTCCGAGGCTTGCCGAGAACCCGAAGCGCCGGCAGCGGGAGGTGTCTAAAGCCCTCGGTCGGGCTGTCACGAGCACGAAGGCGCAGCAGGCGCTCGCGGAGCAGCGCGAGTCGCGCAAGCAGGAGTGCGCGGCCCTACGAAAACAGAAGCGCGAGGAGTCGCGACGCATCCGCTTTCAGCAGCGTCAGGAGAAGTTCAAGAAGAAGAGGCGGGGGCACTGATTCGGACGGGACGGCCTTTGCCTGGAGAAGCTTGTTGCTTCCGGGGCGGAATGGCGTACCTGCAAAGTTCTCGATGCATCAGCTTCCCTGTAGCTCGTCTTGAGCGATCCGTAAACGGAAAGGATGCCCGAAAGCGCCGGGCATCCTTTCCGAGAGCCTTTCCTTTCAAGACGACTAGCGAGTCCTGGTTCCGAACGCCGCGTTTGTGACGGACGCCGCATAGGAGGTTGTCGTAGCAACGCAGCAAAGCGCCCCCGCGATCAACGCGACCGAGGTGAACCCGATCGCCGGCATCAAGATTGCAACATCGGTGAAGAGGGTGACGGCTGCGACGGCTATCCTGCTCCACGTAGGGCCTTGCGTCGCCGTTGCCGCAATATTTCGGACACGGGGCGAAGCCTGCGACCCCGAAAGGCTCGGAGCCGCCAATGGTTCCGAGGTGGGTCATGTCGCCGATATGCACCTTGGACACGGGGGCTGCTTGGGCATTGAGGTACGCGCCGAGCTACTGAGATTCCGGCTGAGTCTTGTCTATGGCGAGGAGCATGTCCTTCAGTCGCATTCTTCCTGCTCGATGAAGCCTTCGTAGGGGTAGCGGTGGTCAATAATCTTCTAATTGCGGATGATATAGTCGTCGTTGTCTCATTGAGACTCGCAGTCTGGCGAAAACTCGTGGATGTCGTAGGAAAGCCCGTCTGTCCTGAAGAAGTTGCATACGATCTGTGTGAGGTGAGCCCATCCGTAGCCGTCGGATTCTGGGGAGTGGAAGCCGTGCGGCTCGCAATATTCCAGAAACGTCTCTACGCTGTCGCGCCCACCGTCCAATGCGGGTGCAGTGCAAGGTCTTACTTCTCGGTGACGATGGTTGCCCGGCTGCCTATGATGCGAACCCTTTTTCATGAGCCTCTCGCTGGTGCAGATTCGCTTGTTTCGACATGCCTGCCGTACGGCATGCGGTTCGCGGGGCGGTCACCTTCGCAAAGGGCCGAGCCGTCGCGCTCGGAATGACCTCTTCTTTCTTGCCCGCGAGGCACCTTCTAGTATGGATTCTCGAGAATAACAGCCAAAAGTCAACTTCTTAATCCATAATGAGTCCGACAGGATCGCTTCGAAACACCTTGGGAACGCAGGTTGAGTTATAGGACATGCAAGAGCATCCTGAGCCAAGAGGAGGCGCTCATCTTCACTATGCTCGCATAAAGCCGGTCGAGCAATGCGCATGAACCAGCTTGATGCAGGTGGCACGCGACGACGCAGGCAGCAGCAGTGAAAGCGCACTGGCACAAGCTCATGCCGAAGAAGACCAATTCGGCGTAGTCGCGTATCTCGCGGTTGATTTTGACTTTCAAAACGAAGTCTCCTATTCGGTTGTAGGTTCAAAAGATGCGAATAGTGCCGAATTTGTATGGTGTATAGATGTCGTTCGGCATCATCTTGGCATCGGTGGTGTAATGGCCCCTAAAAGGAAAGGGGGCGCGGCATGACCATCGCAACGAAACCGACGACGGTTCGCATTGACGAGAACCTCAAGGCCCAGGCGAACGAGATTCTCGGATCAGTCGGGCTGAGCTACAACGCCTACGTCGTCATGGCGACGCGCCAGCTGGTGAACCAGCGCAGGATCCCCTTTGAGATCGTCCCGGCGGTCGGGATCCCGAACGAGGAGACCCGCCGCGCCCTGGTCGCCGCGGAGGCGAAGGAGCTCGGCCTCATTTCCGACGATGCCCCGGCCTTCGCCGACGTCGACGGACTCATGGCGTTCCTCGAAGAGGAGTAGCCTGTGTACGAGATCAAGGTCGAGTCGGCCTTCAAAGTGGACTACGCCTGCGTCATGAGACGGCACCCCCGCTTGCGGGGCGAGTTCGCGGCGGCGGTGTCGGAGCTCATGAGGATCGGCGCGGCGCCGGATGAGTGCGGCCCGCACGAGCTCAGCAATCCCGGCGGGAACTGCAACGGGCATATCGACTTCCACCTCTCGGACGGCATGGTCGACGTGGCGATGCTCTGCGTGCCCCATAAGACGAACCCGGCATGAACAACATGTAGGCCCCAATTTTGCTATTCCAAATTGGGGCCTACTGATTTCGTAGAAGCGGGAACCTTTCGATGACACCGAAAGGTCGCCACGTAGAAAGAGCTAGATCGAAAGGTACAGTTTAACCTGCGCCAACCTTCTCTATGCTATCCGATTTGTACTATTCCTGTGCAATAGTGTTCGCCTCGCAACGTACGTCTCTTCGGTCTTTAGAGAAGACCGAAGAGACTCTCCTAGTGTTCGTCGCTTTCAAATGAAACGAAAAATTTGCTAGAAAGGTCACTAACTCCTAGTTTTCGTTTCTCAATTTCGTATGCAACACGCTGTGCTCTTTCGATAGGCAGATGGCTTTCAGCGTCATGGATCAGGAGCCGCGCTTCCTCTTTAAGAAGATCTAAATTTTCAGGAGTAAGCACTTTTAGATTCTTGGCGCTTGCGTTGCGGTCGGCTTTTGAATTTGGATGAACGGATACTGCAAGTATCTCGATATCTGGGTATTTTTGCTTCAACCAATCATGCGCAGTTCTTAGTTGTCCGGCCTCCTTTTTTCGTAGCGGCGTATCATCCTTTTTGTCGTTCTTTGCTTCCAATACAAAGCCTGCGTTTTCTTTTTTTGACAACCAGTAGACATCCGATCCAACACCGTTGACATCTGCTTTCGCAGACTCAAATCCGAGGAAGAGACCAAGCTGCATCAGCGCTTCTTCGAAGGCCTTGCTGTTGGCGGAAAACAAAAGATCGGCAACCGCCGCGTCAAAATTTTGATTTGCGCTAACGTTTCCGCTGTCAGCAATTGCTGTGCATATCTTATCTGCCCGGTCAATAGCCCAGCTTGATATCGCATCGCTAGCATGAAAGGGGATATAGGGGATAGCATTATTTAACGAATGCGCCCTTTGCAGCAGGGTAGATGCGCTATCTGGGTCACTGCCGTCAAGCGCAATACGAGACGCAAGATAAAGAAGCCAGCCTTGGTAAGAAGGGTCACCGTTAAAGCTATTTACCTTCTCTTCGAGCTTGCGACAGGCGTCACCATTGTGGTTCTCAACCCATTGTGCAAACGCCCTTCTTTCGGCGCATGCCGCCTGAAACGATGGGCCAAATCGGTTTATGGTCTCTTCAGATACATGCTTGGCCAGCTTGCTTGCGTGAAATTTCTTCCAGCTTTCATCAGAATTAACGTCCTGGTTCATGGCCTCGCAGTAGTCGAGGGGAGTGATCAGGCCTTCGCTAATTACATCGCCAATCTCCAGTTGCGCCGTTAGCGCTGACGACATGAACTTCCTGTTTCTTTTTCGTCTCATCCACTCGATCAGGTCTTCTCCTTCAAGGAGGACTATGCAATGATCGCTAGCTCCTCTAACGCCCCTTCCGAGACCTTGCTCGATTCGCTGCGCCACTCTTTGTGCCATTAGATTGCTTTCGGAAAGATAAATCGACATCAACGCGTCGACGTCATCTGTGCCTGACGGGAGGCCATGTAAAACAAGTATTCGGCAAGCATCACCGGGCAGATCTATTCCATTGTATCGATTGGCAAAAGACACCGGTGAGGACATGCGCTTAGATTTAAGGGCTTCTACGGCCTCGCTAACTTCTTCATGCCCTATCGGTTCGGAAAAGCTTATCCCGGTCCATTCACTCTTTATGTTCTGTCGAGAAGTAAGACATACGATTCCCTGTTTGGCGCTAATCTCACTTTCAATAAAGTTTAGAAACTCACTGCTGCGAGCAATTTCTGTAGGCAGATTCAGAATCATTCGTCTTCCCACGCCGGCCACTGTTTTCGGGGCGATGATGTTGCTCTCTTCCAGACCTCGCAGGTCATAAGCTCGAACCATGTCCCCGTAGTCCGTTATCGTTGCAGACATGTAAATACGACGGCGTGCACGTTGGAAACAGGGAGTCATTTCGAGCATCGGGTAAAGAGCGGCTATTGTGATATGAGTACGACTTGCAATCGCTTGACAATACCTTAAATTGTCTTTAATTAAGGGCCACTTAAAAATCAAGTCTTTTGAAAATGCACTGTCATCCTCGCTTCTTTTGCGGCATTCTTGTCGAATGAGAGAAGACACCCTCTCGATGGCGGCAGTCCAATACTGGATGGGGATTTCCACTACGCCGCTCCCTACTCCCTCCTGAAAATCTTGATAAGTTGTCGACCTGTTCATGGCGTTAAAAGCCTCTTTAAATTCACCGAGTATCTTTTTGTAGAGAGGAGACGCTCCCTCGGCTGGAATAGAAAGTGAGAAGGCTTTTTTAATGGCATTGAGCGATGCGTGTGCGTCGTCTATCACGATGCCACCTAATTGTTGGATTTCGTACGCACCTCGAGTGCCAAAAACGCTCTTTCCGTTAAAAAGTACTTGATAAGAGCTAACGAGGATTGAATTGCCGTTGTCGAAATCTGCATCGACGGACATGCGACCGCAATACGCTCTGGCGGGAATACCCAAATCGACCGCCTGATCTACGACTTGATCCGCCAACTGTTTGTTTTCCACCAAATAGAGAACACCCTCTCCGGTCTCCCTCATTGTGGAAAGGGCCATAAGAAGGCCAACTAGTGTTTTACCTCCACCAGTATTCAACTCAACGACAATATCTCTTTCGTCGCGAAGGTCGTTAAACCACTTCTGCAGTATTTCCGCTTGCACATGGTATAAGTTGTCGATTTGACCCGATTTTGGAAGCTCTTCAAAAATATCTATCGGGTTAGTTGTGATATAAGTCGTATCGCGGCTCATCAGAGCATTGAAATCAACCATGCTGCGGTACCTCCCCAGTAAATTTCCTCAAACTGATGATAGCCTTCAGCGTGGCCTGCGTCAGTTTTGACGAATTTTACCATGCTTGAAATGTATCAAAGTATCTCGCGACAAGTTAGAATATCATTTATAAGACAATTAATGATATAAAGTGTGCGTTGCGTTTGAATGAGCTCAGCTAGGTTCCCGGCTTCTTCATCAGAAAGGTTTGTGTCTCCTTCGAGCTCGGTAAGGAATGTTCGGGTATTGTGGATGTTGGCAGGTTTGCACGTCGGGTGATTGCGGGAGAGCTCAGCAATGGGGACGCATGTAGGAGCCAGATGCTGTCTTAAGGAGCCTGCGGAAGCCGCTCCGGGAGGCAGATGCGGCTTCCGTAATTTGCATGAGAACAAGTAGCGCAAGAACCCCGCCCGTCAGCATGATGGGCGGGGTTCTTGCTGTCTGCGGGTCGCCTGTCCTGGCACCCACTAGGGTTCCCTTTGCCACGAGGTGCGCCCATGCAAAACGCTCCCCGGTTCTTCCATGGAAGAATTCGTGGAAGAAAAAACCCGGAAGGAGCGTTTTCTTGTGGTTTCTTGTGGTGTACCAAAAGGGCTAATACACCACTATTGACCTGCGGAAATGATGTGTTTTGGAGGGTAGTGCGGAGGAGTGATTTTTGGGCTAAATCACTCCCACTCAATCGTCCCGATCGGTTTCGGGGTCAGGTCGTAGCACACGCGGCAGATGCCGGGGACCTCGGCCAGAATCCGCGCGGTGATCTTCTTGAGCAGCGACCAATCCAGCTCCGGAACCTCGGCGGTCATGGCATCCACCGTGTTGACCGCGCGGATGATCGCCGGCCACTCGAAGGCGCGCACGCCGTCGCGCACGCCGGTTGCGCGGAAATCGGGAACCGTTACGAAGTACTGCCACACCTTGCCCTCCAGGCCGGCCTCCGCGAACTCGTCGCGCAGGATGGCGTCGGCTTCGCGCAGCGCCTTCAAGCGATCGCGCGTGATGGCGCCCAGGCAGCGCACGCCCAAGCCGGGGCCGGGGAACGGCTGGCGCTCGACCATACCTTCGGGCAGCCCCAGCTCGCGGCCGATGACGCGCACTTCGTCCTTGTACAGCAGCTTGACGGGCTCGCACAGCTCGAACTGCAGATCGTCGGGAAGGCCGCCCACGTTGTGGTGCGCCTTCACGCCGTCGGACTCCAGGATATCGGGGTAGATGGTGCCCTGCGCCAGGAAGCTTACCTCGTCGCCCACCTTGCGTGCCTCTTCCTCGAACACGCGGATGAACTCGGCGCCGATGATCTTGCGCTTGGCCTCGGGCTCTTCCACGCCGTCGAGAAGCGACAGGAAGCGATCGGTCGTGTCCACGTACACCAGGTTCGCATCCAACTGATTCTGGAACACGTCGACAACCTGCTCGCTTTCGCCCTTGCGCATGAGGCCGTGGTTCACGTGCACGCAGATGAGCTGCTTGCCGATAGCCTTGATCAAAAGCGCCGCCACGACCGACGAATCCACGCCGCCGGACAGGGCCAGCAGCACCTTCTGGTCGCCGACCTGCGCCTGAATGGCCTCCACCTGCTCGTCGATGAACGCCTTTGCCAGTTCGGGCGTGGTGATGCGCTCCATGTCGTCGGGACGCTTGTTGGGATCCATGCGGTCTCCTTTTTCTCGTCGGTAAGCCGGGCGCGCGGCCGCAGCCTTGGTTTCACTGGTGAGATTATAGCGGACGAACGGACGTCGAGAAACGGCGCTTTGGCGCAGCGCGCGCTGAAAATCTCATTCTAAACGAAATCTTCGCTCTAATTCTCGTTGTGGATAAATTTCGCGCCGTGTCCCCGGTCGCGCATTCGATGCGTTCGTTCCGCTTGAACCGATCGCGCAAGCGGGGCAGGGTGCCCGACGCGCGCCGGCTTCAACGGCGCGATGCGATGAGTCGATCGATGCGCTGGATAACGGGGTAGCCCACCAGCACTCCGGCAACAGAGCCGATGGCGATGGCGAGCCAGAAGTCCGGCGAAAGCGCCAGCAGGTTCAAGCTGCATGCGGCAAGCGCGCCGACCAAGCATGCCCACTTGAGCGGCATGTGCTGCCAGAGAGCATTGACCAAAAGGAAGGCGAGTCCTGCGGAGGCAAGAGACTGGGAAGCGGCGCGCATGAGTTCTTCGGCACCAGGCTGAACGAGCGCGGAAAGGGCGAACCATCCGGCCACGAGCGCCCAGCGCAGAACGACTATGGCGCACCGGGCAAGGTTGCGCTTCGCAGGAAGCTCGTTGTCTTCGAGGGCGTTCATGGCTTCATGCTACCTTGGGGAAGGCGGCTTCGTGATCTCGAATGGAAGCCGCATCCGTTTCGTTACCGGTAAGGAGTAGGACTCTCGTCCTGCTCCTTCCTCCAGAGCCCCGATTCCTTGTACAGCTCCTCCACCTTGTTGCGCGCCCAAGGCGTCTTGCGCAGGAAGTTGAGCGAGCTTTTAAGGTTCGGGTTGTTGCTGAAGCAGTTGATGTGGATGCGTCGGGCAAGCTCGTTCCAGCCGTACTCGTCCACCAGCTCCTCGAGCATCGTCTTGAGCGTGATGCCGTGCAGCGGGTCGTTGGGATGCTCGCGCATCTTCGGGTTGTCGGAGGCCATAGGTCGTCCTTCTCGTATTCGGTTTCGCAAGGTTCCATAGTACAAGAAAGGTCGCCCGCGCCAAAGCGCGAGCAACCTTTCGAATCAACGCGATAGGGAAAGCGCCTAGCGCTTCATGCTTCCCACGTTCATGGCGCGCATGGCGTTCAGGATAGCAAGAACCGCCACGCCTACGTCGGCGAATACGGCTAGCCACATGTTGGCGAAGCCTATCGCAGCCAGGATCAACACAAGGAACTTCACGCCCAGGGCGAACACGATGTTCTGCCGCACGATCCCCATGGTCTTGCGCGCAAGGCGTATGGCTTGCGCGATGCTCGACGGCTTGTCGTCCATGAGCACCACGTCGGCGGCTTCGATGGCCGCATCCGACCCCATGGCTCCCATGGCAATGCCGATGTCGGCGCGCGTGAGCACCGGCGCGTCGTTGATGCCGTCGCCCACGAACGCCAGCTTGCCCCGTCCTCGACCGTGCGCGTGCGTGCGGTCGAGCAGCTTCTCCACCTCGGCCACCTTGTCTTGGGGAAGCAGCTGTGCTCGGTACTCGTCGATTCCCAGCTTGCTGGCCACGGCGGCGGCTACGTCGGCGCGATCGCCCGTGAGCATGACGGTTTCGCGTACGCCCGCCGCGCGCAGATCGGCGACAGCTTGGGCGGCGTCGGGCTTGACGACGTCGGCTATGACGATGTGGCCGATATAGCTTCCGTCCAGCGACACGTGCAGGATGGTCCCCGTCAAGTCGCATTCGCGGAAGTCTACGCCGCACGAGCTCATGAGCTTGTCGTTTCCAACGTACACCACGTGCTCGTCGATGGTCGCGCGCACTCCGTGACCGCTTTGCTCTTCCGTATCCGCGATGCGCTGCCGATCAAGAGTCCCGCTGTATGCTTTCTTGACGGAAAGCGCAATGGGGTGGTCGGAGTACGCTTCGGCATGCGCTGCGATGGACAGCAGGCGGTCGGGGTCGATGTCGGCTTGCGGGTGCACGGCTACGACGTTGAACGATCCGTCGGTCAGCGTTCCCGTTTTGTCGAACACGACGGTTTCTGCGGATGCGAGCGCCTCCAGATAGTTGCTGCCCTTCACCAAGATGCCCAGGCGCGACGCCCCGCCGATGCCGCCGAAAAACGAAAGCGGGACCGATATGACGAGCGCGCACGGGCACGACACGACCAGGAATACCAGGCCGCGCTGCACCCAGTCCGACCAGCTTGCGCCCGTGAGAAGCGGCGGAGCTACAGCCAGGAGCGCCGCGATGATCACCACGGCGGGCGTGTAATAGCGCGCGAATCGGGTGATGAAGTTCTCGGTGCGCGCCTTCTTCTCGGCCGCGTTCTCCACCAGTTCCAGAATGCGCGACACGGTGGACTCGCCGAACGGCTTGCTCACGCGCACGACCAGCTTGCCCGATAGGTTGACGCATCCCGAAATGATCTCGTCGCCGCTTTGCACCTCGCGCGGCACCGATTCTCCGGTAAGCGCCGCGGTGTCAAGCTGGCTTCGGCCGTCGACTACCACGCCGTCGAGCGGCACGCGCTCGCCAGGCTTGATCACGATCTCGTCGCCGACGTTCACTTCGTAGGGGTCCACCTGCGCAAGCGATCCGTCGCGTTCGACATTCGCGTAATCGGGGGCGATGTCCATCATGTCGGCGATCGACTTGCGGCTCTTTCCTACCGCGTAGCTTTGGAACAGCTCTCCTACCTGGTAGAACAGCATAACGGCGGCGCCTTCGGCCATGTGCGGGTCGCTGTCGGGAAACAGCACGAGCGCGAACGCGCCAATGGTCGCTACCGTCATGAGGAAGTTCTCGTCGAACACCTGCCCGCGCCCGATGTTCCTGGCTGCGCGCAGCAGAACGTCGTAGCCGGCGATGAGGTAGGGGACAAGGAACAGGATGAACTCGATCCAAAAGGCGTTCGTTTCGCTGCCGAGCCAGGTGGCTAGCGGAAGCGTTTCGACGGCAGCGTAGACGAGGACGAACAGCACGATGGCTGCAACGATGCGGTTCCTTGTCCGTCTCTGCTTTTTGTTCATAGGGTCCTTCTTTTCGCGTTTCGGGGCGCACGATGCCCGGCGTCGATCGGCGCCGTGGTGCACCTGGGTTGTCTGGAGGGGCTAGCGCACGATCACGCAGTCAGGTTCGTACTTGCTGCAGATGCGCTGGGCTTCGGCAAGGACGGCATCGAAGCGACCTTCGTCTGCTTCGATCACCAGCTTGGAGGTCATGAAGCTGATCGTGGCGCTTTGCACGCCGTCGATTTCCTTGATTCCGTTTTCCATTTTAGCGGCGCAGTTCGCGCATTCGAGGTCTTGGAGTTTGAACGCTTTGCGCATGTCGCTGTCCTTTCGTTCTTGGTTCGGCTTTATTCGCAGATATGGGTCATGCCTTGGGCGAGCATCGTGTGCACGTGATCGTCCGAAAGCGAGTAGATGACGTTCTTGCCGTCGCGCTGGAATTTCACCAGCCGCGCCTGCTTGAGCGTGCGCAGCTGATGCGACACCGCGCTGTGCGTGGCGCCGATCGCGTCGGCGATGTCCGCCACGCACAGTTCCTGGCCCATGAGGGCGTACAGGATCTTGATGCGGGTGGTGTCGCCGAATACCTTGAACAGGTCGGCCAGGTCGTAGAGCAGTTCCTCGTCGGGCATGCAGTCAAGCGTGGCGTCGATTGCATGTTCGGCATTGCCGCAGGCGCAGCCTCCGTCGTGGGAGCTGGCAAGATGCGGAGCTTCTTCCGTGGACATGGTAACCTCTTTTCATGTGAACAACTGTTCATAAGTATACGGACGCATGCGAGGCTGTCAAGCGTTCGTGAAGCAATCTGCAAAACTCGTCCGTTCTTTTCCGGTAACGGCAGCGGCGAGCGGGCTGCAAGCGTCTCGCAAGATGCGGTATCATGGCGGCGACCGCGGACAAGAGAGAAGGAGCTCGCATGGCATTCGAAGAGATCGACGTCGCTCAGCTGCAGATGAACCCGTTCACCATGATCGGCGACCAATGGATGCTCGTGACTGCAGGCGACGAGCGCGGGTGTAACACGATGACTGCAAGTTGGGGCGGTTTCGGCGTGCTGTGGGGGATGAACGCGGCGACCGTCTACCTGCGTCCTCAGCGCTACACGAAAGAGTTCGTCGATGCCAACGACCGCTTCACGCTGTCGTTTCTGGGCGAGGAGCATCGCAAGGCGCTTGCGTACTGCGGCAAGGTGTCGGGACGCGATCAAGCCGACAAGCTTGCGCGCGCCGGGTTGTCGCCCTACTACGTAGATGGCACGACGGGCATTCAAGAGGCCGATCTGGTGCTCGTGTGCCGTAAGCTCTACGCTGCGGACATGCCGCCCGAGAACTTCATCGCGAAGGAGAACGATGAGCAATGGTATTCCCAGCACGACTACCATTGCATGTACGTCGCGCAGGTTGAGCGCGCCCTTGCCAAGCGTTGACGCCGCCGCGCTCCTCTGACGTCCGTTGCGCTGCCGTGAACGTGTGCAGAACGTGAATGAGGCGGCTCAGTGCGCTTTTTGTTGTGAATACAACGGAATAGAGCACAGCGTCCTGGTACGATCGGCGAACGCTAGGCGGATTGTGCATGAGGAGAAAGATGCTGCCATGATAAGACGAGTTATCCATATAGACGAAGCGGCCTGCAACGGCTGCGGAATATGCGTGAGCGCTTGCCACGAGGGCGCCATCGGCCTTGTGGACGGGAAGGCCCGCCTGTTGCGCGACGATTACTGCGACGGTCTGGGCGACTGTCTGCCGGCGTGCCCTACGGGCGCCATCACGTTCGTCGAGCGCGAGGCGGCCCCGTACGATGAAGCGGCCGTCAAAGCGCGGATGGCCGCCGCACCCGCAGGCGGCCGGTCGGGCGGATGCCCGGGGTCGCTCTCTCGGTTCTTCGCAGCCGAGGAGCCTGCTCCGGTTCGGCCTGCGTTGCAGCAGCCCGACGTCGCGCTTGAGGCCGATGCGTCCTCGACGCCCCCTTCGCAGCTGGCTCAATGGCCGGTCGAGATCAAGCTCGTGCCGGTTCGCGCGCCCTATTTCGAGGGGGCTCACGTGCTGGTGGCAGCGGATTGCACGGCCTTCGCCTACGCTGATTTCCATCGAAGGTTCATGCGCGGCCGTACCACGGTTATCGGGTGTCCGAAGCTCGACGCCGTGGATTACACCGAGAAGCTGGCTGCCATATTCGCTGGCAACGACATCGCGTCGGTGACCGTTGCGCGCATGGAGGTGCCGTGCTGCGGCGGAATCGAGCATGCGGCGCGCGCGGCGCTGGAACTCAGCGGCAAGGACGTGCCGTTCGAAGTCGTAACCGTGTCGGTGCGCGGAGAGCTGCTGTAGCGATCGACGTTCTTGCCGCGCGCGGCGCCGGTTCGTGCTATCGTTCGTCTGCGACGAAAGGTGAAGCATGAAGGCTGGCGCGCGCAGTGACGGGACGTCTAGAGGAAAACGGTTGGGAACTGCCGGCGGGTCGGGCGGTTCTCCCATTGCGCGCGGGCATGCGGTTGCGCTCGTTACGGTGCTTATATGGGCGGTCACCTTCGTTTCGACGAAGGTGCTGCTGGAGCATTTCGCGCCTGTGGAAATCCTTTTCTTCCGCTTCGTCATGGGCTTTTTAGCGCTTGTTGCCCTAAGACCCCGACGGTTGTCGGTTCGCGGTTTCGCCGAGGAGCGCTGGTTTATCGCGGCCGGCGCTACGGGCGTCATGCTGTATTACCTGTTGGAGAATATTGCGCTCACATTCGTCACGGCATCGATCGTCGGCGTCGTGGTGGCGGCAGCACCCCTGTTCACTGGTTTGCTTTCGGCGGTGGTTTTCAAGGAATGGTTGCACGCGCCCTTCTTCTTCGGCTTCTTGGTGGCCATGGCGGGCGTGTGCTTGGTCAGTTTCGGCGGCGCGGAGGCGCTTCCGGCGGATGCCGGAGCGAGGGCAGGGCTAGGGGAGGTTGTCGTAGGCGTGGCGCTTGCCCTTGCGGCCGCCGCTACATGGGCGGTTTACTCCCTGGTGTCGAAGAAGATCTCGACGTTTGGATACGATAGCGTGCTGGCAACGCGCCGGACGTTCGCCTGGGGCTTGGCGCTTATGGTGCCGACGCTGCCCCTGCTGGGCTTTTCGCCCGACTGGCCTGCGCTCCTTTTGCCGCAATCCTGGGCGAACCTGGCGTTTCTGGGCTTAGGGGCGAGCGCTTTATGCTTCGTGACTTGGAACGTTGCGGTGCGCGAATTGGGGCCGGTGCGCACGAGCCTCTACATCTACCTGGTACCGGCGTTGACCGTCATGGCGTCGGCGGTCGTACTGGGGGACCCGTTGACGCCGCCTGTTCTGGTGGGCGTCCTTCTTACGGTGGCGGGGCTTTTCCTGTCCGAGCGGGGAAAGTGAGCGCCGCTTGCGAGATCCTTGCGTCTGATCGGGAGGTTCGCCGGAGTTCTGAACTTCGTCTGCACGTTGGAGCAGCTCGAACAAGCTCAGTCTTCGGGCTTTGCGCGCAGGGGCACCTGGCTTCGATCGGCCAGGTCGGCGTATCGTCCGTCCAGCCATCGAGCCGCTTCCTGCGTATTCAGCACGAGCGGCATGCGGTTGTGCACGTCCGCCACGCATGAGCACGGCTTCGTGGTCACAAGGGCGAAGCGACCTTTTTCGTGAACTGCCGCAAGGAAAAGCGGCTCCCCGTCGGCGCGCTCGAACGCGTACTGGCGCTTCGCGCTTTTCCCCGTCGTCTTGTCGAGGACGGTTTCGCTTCGGTGGGCTTCGAAGAACGCACGCACGGCGACGATGCACCTTCGTCGGGCAGCGGCGTCCGCCCACATGCTATCTTGGCTTTCGAGGATCGATTCGATGCGCGCGTTGTACACGGTGCCCGACGAGGCCCAAGGAGCATCGAATCCCCAGACCATATCGGCGACGGCAAGCTGCGAGCCCCGACCCGTTGCCGCAATCACCGCAACAGTGGACGAGGGGTAGGCTTCCGCTGCATCGACGGGGCGGAAGAGGTGCTGGCGATACGTTTCGAGCGCATCGAGCATGCTGAGGTCGATGCGCTCCCGCGCAAGCTCCGCTGCGATGGACTCGGCGGCTTTCATGATGTCTGCGCGCTTGAGCGTGGCGAATCGGTGGCACATGGCTGCTCCTTGGCGGGTCGAGCTTTCCGGGCGATGGCTGGCTTTACGCCTCGGCTTCCAGCTTGAACTTGCCGTGCTCGCGGTGGACCTTGAAGGGGTAGACGATGAGCTCGAGTCCCAGCAACAGCAGATGATGCTCGATATTGGCGAAGGGGTTGAGGATCAAAAGCACCGCCAGCACCAGCTGGAACACGCATAGGCCGAGCGGCAGAAGGTAGGGTTCTTTCGCTTTGATGGACGCTATGATCTGGTCGAACTCGCCGCCTGCTTTGTACAGGCCCAGCAAACCCCAGATGATTCCGATGAACATGGTGGACTTCGAGCCATGGACGATGGTCGTCATTCCCAGAATGCACAGCACGATGGCGGTCCCCACGCTGCTCTGCGCGGCATCGACGTTTCGCTCGCGCGCCACCGTGACGATGCTGCCCGCGCCCGAAAGGACCATGGGCACGCCGAGAAAATAGGGCAGCACCTCTTCGGCGATATCGGGAAACAGCAGGCATCCGACGCCCACCAAGGGAATGAGCAGCATGGAGACGATGGCCACGCGCGCGCTCGGGCGGCTTTTCTTGATGTCTTGCACGGACTGCACGGTCGACATGGGTCCAGCTCCTTTCGAAGGTGGTCGAGCATTGTATCACGAGCCTTCCGACGGTGGCGCGCATCGTTGAGGATTCGAGAAGTTCATCGTAAGCGCCGGTCTCCGGCATCTTGGCGGATAGGGAGCCCGGGGCGTTTGCGTACGATCCGGCATTGCCGTGCGACGTATTCCGAAATTTCCCATAAGAGTGCTTGACAATACCCCGTGCGGGTATATACTTCGCGTAATCGCATGCCCCCTGGGGGTATGCGCAGAATGGATGCGCCTTCGAGAAAGGACCGTCATGGCAACCGATAAGCGCAACGGCGAAACAAGCGCGCCCGCCGCCGGTTCGTGCTGCTGCCGTCATAAGGACACGCCGCGCTCGGCTGAGTTGCAGGATGACTTGCAAAAGCGGCTCAATCGCGTGATAGGCCAGCTCAACGGCGTGAAATCAATGATCGACGACAACCGTTACTGCGGTGACGTGCTCACGCAGCTTGCGGCGGCGGAAAGCGCCGTGCACAGCGTTTCGGCCATTATGCTGCGCAATCACCTGGAAACATGCGTGGTCGAGCAAATCGAGCGCGGCAACACGGAAGTTATCGACGAGGTCATGCAGCTGCTGAAGAAGTTCTCGCGTTAGCGCGCAGGGCCGACGCGCAGGGCCGGCGCGAACGGCTGTCGTGAACATCCGCTGCGAACGGCCGGCGCGCGGGGTCATTGTCGCCCGAAACGTACGGAAAATAACTCGAAAGCGTACGTTTCGGGCGACAATAGGTTCTGTCTCCGCTTCCGCCGAGTCCCTCACGCGGCGCTTCGACGTCCTATGTTCACGGAGCGTCGGGTTGCAAGGCGGGCGTTTCGGCATGTGCCGGAAAGGAATGCAAGATGAAGCAAACATTTGACGTGACGGGCATGACCTGTGCGGCATGCTCGGCGCGGGTGGAGAAAGCCGCTCGGTCGGTGGACGGCGTGCAGGGCGTGTCGGTCAACCTGCTTAAAAACAGCATGGACGTGACCTACGCCGACGGTTCATCGGCTTCGGACGCTGCCGCCGAAGTGAGCGCCGCCGTGGAAAAGGCCGGATACGGGGCTTTTCCACGCGTCGAGCAAGGCGGAGCTTCGGGCGGTAGTCGGGCTCGCGCCGCCCAGGCGAGCCCCGTTGTCGACGCAGCCGCCGAAGCTGCGCACGTGAGGATGCGCCTGGCCGTGTCGACGGCGTTCACGGTCCCGCTGTTCTACCTGAGCATGGGGCACATGTTCGGTTGGCCGTTGCCGGCGTTTCTGCTCGGCGAGGCGAACGTCATCCCGTTCGCGCTCACACAGTTCCTCTTGCTGCTCCCCGTGGCGTTCGTGAACTTCAAGTTCTTCCGCGTGGGGTTCAAGGCGCTTTTTCACGGTGCTCCGAACATGGACTCGCTCATAGCGCTGGGCTCGACCGCTTCGGCGGGGTACGGCGTGTACGCTCTGTATAAAATGGGGTACGCGCTGGGCGCAGGGGACCTGCACGCGGCGCATGCGGCGTCCATGGACCTGTACTTCGAGTCTGCGGCCATGATCCTGACCCTCATCACGCTGGGCAAGTACTTCGAGGCGCGCGCGAAAGGCAGGACCACCGATGCCATCGCGAAGCTCATGGATCTGGCTCCCAAGGAGGCCGTGCGCCTGACGGACGGGCGCGAGGAGCGCGTGCCGGTGGAAGAGCTGCGCGTGGGCGACGTGCTGGCGGTCAAAGCGGGCGAAGGCGTGCCTGTGGACGGCGTTGTGCTCGAGGGCGCGGGAACGGTGGACGAGTCCGTCATCACGGGGGAGAGCGTTCCGGTTGAGAAGCGGCCGGGAGACGCCGTGACCGGCGGCGCCATGAACCGAACGGGCTGGTTTTCCATGCGCGCGGACCGCGTGGGCGACGACACCGTGCTTTCCGGCATCATTCGTCTGGTGGACGAGGCCACGTCCACGAAAGCCCCTATCGAGAAGATCGCCGACCGAATATCGGGCGTGTTCGTTCCCGTGGTCATCGTGATCGCCGTGGCGACGTTCGCTGCGTGGACGGCGTTGGGATCTCCGCTCGAAATCGCGCTCTCGCATGCCGTTACGGTGCTGGTGATCTCGTGCCCGTGTGCGCTGGGCTTGGCAACTCCCACGGCTATCATGGTGGGCACGGGCCGCGGCGCGCAGCGCGGCATCCTGGTTAAATCGGCGGAGGCTCTTGAGACCGCCCATGACGTGAAAACCGTCGTGCTGGACAAGACGGGCACCGTCACGCGCGGCGAACCGAGCGTGACCGACGCGCTGTGCGCGCCGGATTCCGGCCTTGACGATCTGGCTCGGCTTGCGCTGTCCATCGAGGGTCGCTCGGAGCATCCGCTGGCTTTGGCCGTCGTCGCGTGGGCAGAGCGGCGCGGCGTCCAACGTCTTGCCGTGGAAGAGTTCGCGCAGGTGCCGGGCGGGGGCCTGACGGCCGTCGTGGACGGCAGGCCTGCGTCGGCCGGCAACGATCGGCTCATGCGCGAGCAGGGCGTGGACGTTTCCTCTTTGGAGGCTGACGCGCAGCGTTTCGCCGAAGCGGGCAAGACGCCGCTCTTCTTCGCATGGGGCGGTCGGCTTGCGGGGGTTTTGGCGGTTGCCGATACCGTGAAGCCTACGAGCGCGGCGGCGCTGACCGAGTTGCGGGCCATGGGCATTCGCACGGTCATGTTGACCGGCGACAACGAGCGCACCGCTGAGGCCATTCAGCGCGAAGTGGGAGCCGACCAGGTCATTGCCGGGGTGCTTCCGGATGGGAAAGAGCGCGAGATCCGGCGCTTAGCTCGCCAGGGAAAGGTTGCCATGGTGGGCGACGGCATCAACGACGCGCCCGCGCTTGCGCGCGCCGATGTCGGGATAGCTATCGGAGCCGGTACGGACATCGCTATCGAAAGCGCCGACGTGGTGCTCATGAAAAGCGACGTGCTCGACGTGCCCGCAACCATTCAGCTTTCGCGTGCCACGCTGCGCAACATCAAGCAGAACCTGTTCTGGGCGCTTGTCTACAACACGGTCTGCATTCCCGTGGCGGCCGGTGCGTTCGCGTTCGCCGGGATCAACCTCAATCCCATGATCGCGGCGGCGGCTATGAGCATGAGCTCGGTGTGCGTGGTGGCGAACGCCCTTCGGCTGCGCAGGTGGGAGCCGCGCTTTAGCCGGACGGCAACGGCGGCGGCCCAGCAGGCTGCCGATCAGCAAAGCGAATCGGGCGGCGTCGAGGCGCCCGAAAGAAAGGAGACAGCCATGGAAAGAACCTTGCATGTGGAGGGCATGATGTGCCCACATTGCGTCGCGCACGTGAAGAAGGCCCTCGAAGGGGTGGACGGCGTTGAAGAGG
The DNA here is from genome assembly GCF_048427265.1 of Paraeggerthella sp. Lineage (NCBI taxonomy): Bacteria > Bacillati > Actinomycetota > Coriobacteriia > Eggerthellales > Eggerthellaceae > Paraeggerthella > Paraeggerthella sp. The sequence continues at coordinate 39,818 of NZ_DBFOSR010000020.1, read as the reverse complement.
CGATCGTGGATCTGGAGGCAAAGACCGCTGTGGCGAAACTCGGGAAGGACGTGCCCGTCGAGGATCTTGCCGCCGCTGTGACAGATGCCGGATACGAGGTGACGAAGGTCGATTAGCATTGCGGGAAGGGAGCCGCCGTTCGCAAGGCTCCCTTCCCGCGTTAGCAGCCTACGATGATCTCGCGCAGTGCGCTGATCAATTTCTCGTTGTCTTCGCGCGTGCGCACGGCCACGCAGAAGTAGCGGCCGTCTTCAAGGCCCGGCGTGCTTTCCAGCTTGCGAATCAGGAAGCCGGCAAGCTGCAGTCTGCTGGCAAGCTCTTCGGCGCTTGCGACGCCTAACGTCATGTCCGCTCCGGCATCGAAGGTGCACATGACGTAGTTCGCTTCCGCGGGGAAAATGTCGATACCGGGAATCAGGTTGAGCATGCACTGAAGCCAGGGAATCTCGGAATCCAGGAACTCGCGGGTGCGCTCCAGGTGCCCTACTTCGGTCAGGGTCAGCTCGCCGAGCACTTCGGCGAACATCGGAACCGCGGAGCTGTCGTAGAAGCGCGCGATCTGCGCGATGGTGTCGGGGTGCGCTATGCAGTAGCTGATGGGCACGCCCGGCATGGCGAAGGGCTCGCAGAAGGAGCGAACCACCACCAGGTTGCGATGTTCGGACGTGAGCTCGACCATGCTCTCGCCGCCGAGCGTAAGCTCGATGGATCGTTCGTCCACCACCACCCACGTGCATGCCTCCAGATACGACAGCAGCGTCGGCTGCGGCAAGAGGCGGCTGGTGGGGTAGCCCGGGTTTGCCAGCACGGCGGCGTCGAAGTAGATGCCGTGCCGTTCGGCTGCGGCGGGATCGGGAATGACGAATCCTGCCGGGCTGGTTATCTCGACCACGCGATGCCCGGCGTTTCCCGCCGCCAGCGCATACTCGGCCGGTCCCGGCACGGTGACGCCGACTGTGCACGGCTGGTAGGTTTGGGCAACCGCCCGAACCATGTCGCCGACGGTCGATCCCACGAGAAACGATGCCACGGGCAGCCCGAACCTGCGCGCGAGCACGCTGCGCAGCGTATGAGCCTCGCGGTCGGGCGGATAGTTCAGCTGTCCGGCGGCAAGCGCCGCTTCCATAGCTCGTATGAACGTAGGGGGAGTGCCCAAGGGGTTCGCCGTGCCCGAAAAGTCTATCCAGTTCATTTCGGTGCGCAACTCGTAGGGCGGAGAGAGCAGCTGCTCGGGAAGCGCGGTCACGCAGTCGCGTACGCACCCGCGCGCGACGGTTTCATGCAGCGCCATCGTCCCTCCTTTCCGACTGTCGTCAACGAACCGCAAATGGACTCGACGTCGAAATCCAGGTGAGCGTTTGAAGCGGGCGTTCGAATGCGGTCGCATCCATGCCTTCCTTAAGAGGCAGGGAATGAACATCCTAGCACAAGTTCCATACGCGCGCAGCGGACATGGTAGACTAATTGCGATCATGAATCTCTCGGGCGAACATACCGATTCGGCTTGCAGCGGCGACCAGGGCGCCTCGATGCTGTTGGCCCCCTGGGAAGGCTCTGCCATCCTTCTGGTCGATCTGGACGCGTTCTTCGCTTCGGTCGAGCAACTGGACCATCCCGCTTGGCGCGGCAAGCCCGTTATCGTGGGCGGCGACCCCGACAAGCACGGCGTGGTGTCCACCGCATCCTACGAGGCCCGGCCGTTCGGCGTGCGCAGCGCCATGCCCTCGTCAACGGCGAAGCGCCTGTGCCCGCAGGCCATCTGGACGCGCGGGCATTTCGATCGCTATCGGGCGGTCTCCAATCAGATCATGGATATCCTGAAGGCCGAAACCCCTCGCGTGCAGCAGGTGAGCATCGACGAGGCGTTCATGGACGTGACGCCGACCGCCGTCAACTGCGAGCACCCGGTGCTCGTGGCGCAGCGCATCCAGACGCGCGTGGAAAAGCTTGGCGTGACCTGCTCGATTGGCGTTGGAACCTCCAAGACGGTGGCGAAGATCGCTTCCGACATGGACAAGCCGCGCGGCTTGACCGTGGTGTATCCGGGAAGCGAGCGGGACTTCCTGGCGCCGTTGCCCGTTCGGGTCATGAGCGGCATCGGGGCCGCGGCCGAGGAGAAGCTGCGCTCGCGCGGCATCGTCACGCTCGGGCAGCTGGCCGCAGCCGACGAGACCATGCTGGTAAGGATGTTGGGCAAAAACGGTCGCGTCATGCACATCCGCTCGCTCGGCGGCGACGATGCGCCGGTCGAGCAGGACGATGCGGTGAAGTCGGTGTCCAACGAAATGACGTTCGCGCACGATCTGGTCGATCGGCAGGATGTGGAAGCGGCCATCGCCACCATGGCTGCCAAAGTGGGCCGTCGCTTGCGTCGCAAAGGGCTTGTCGGACGCACGGTTGGCCTGCGGGTCAAATTCGACGATCGGAGCGTGCGCTCGGTTCAGCGGCAGCTGCCGAACCCCTCCGACGACGAGCTGGCCTACACGCCGATCCTATACCGTATGGTGGACGAAGTGTGGCGTCCGGGCATGCCGGTTCGCTTGATCGGCGTTGCGATGACCGGGTTCGACGCCGATGCCGCCGTGCAGGAGAGCTTGTTCGACCTGTCCGAGGCCGCGCCGTCGGACGACGATGCCGCGCCCGTCATCAAAGACGAGGGCAAGCGCCGGGGCCTTCTTGACGCCACCGATCTTGTGCGAAACCGGTTCGGCGAATCGGCCGTGCGGTTCGGGCATGAGCTGCGCAACGAGAAGAACACCACCGGCTCGTCAAGCAAGAACATCGCGGACTACAAGTAGAAGCGCATCCGAAGCGCTGCGTCGAGGAAGGGCGGACGTAGCGGGCGGGTTCTCGTTGAAAAGCGGGCGAACGAAAAAGGCCGGCGGGGCGTCCCGTCGGCCTTTTGGCAGGTTGCGTTTCGCGAGGGGCTAGCGCTTGTCAGCCAAGAAGAACAGCGCCATCGTGCCCGGCCCGGAGTGCGCGCCGATCACCGGGTCGACGTAGTTGATGACCACGTCGCGCACGCCGAAGCGCTCTTTGACCTGCGCGGCGACGTACTCCGCATCCTCCAGGCAGTCGCCGTGCGTGATGAACACCATCTGGTCCTCGATGGGCTTGATCGCCGTTTTCTCCATGTGGTCGACCAGGGCGTTGAGCGATTTCTTGCGCCCGCGCACCTTCTCCATAGGCACCAGATGCCCGTCGTCGTCCACGTGCATGACCGGCTTGATGTTGAGCATCGTGCCCGCCCAGGCGCTCGTTTTCGACACGCGCCCGCCGCGGAACAAGAACATGAGGTCGTCCACCGTGAACCAGTGGGCAAGCTTCAGCTTGTTGGCTTCGACCCAATCCCTGACTTCTTCGATGGCGGCGCCTGCGCGAGCGCGCTGCACCGCGTGCCACACCAGCAGGCCTTCGCCGCCGGAGGCCGCCAGCGTGTCCACGGAGAGCACCGTGCGGTCGGGGAACTCGCCGGCAAGCTGGCCCACCAGAAGCTCCACGGCTTCGTACGTGCCGGACAGGCCGCTCGAGAATCCCAGGTACAGGACGTCGCGACCCTGCTCCAGCAGGCCGCGCATCAGCTGCTCGGTGTCGGCCAGGTTCGGCAGGGAGGTTTTGAACACCTTCCCCTCGCGCATCATGGTGTAGAACTGCGATAGGTCGGTGTGCTCGCCCTTGAGGTAGCTTTGGTACACTTCGTCCTCGCCGTCGACCATGAAGGTGAGGGGCAGGACGTGCAAGCCGAAATCGTCGATCATCTCTTCGACGAGGTTGCTGCTTGAATCGGTGACGATTTCGAAGTTCATCGACATAGTCGCTTCCTTCCTGAAAAGCCAAGCGAACGGCATGTTCGGAAACAAAAGCCGCTCGCTTTGAATTGCAAACACAAGAAGTATACCGGTTCGCGCGCTTTCCTATGTCGCAATTTTGAAAAGTGCGATCGAACTCGCCGTATCCTGCCTTGCTTCCACTATACTATAGCGGTTTGCAACGATTGAAACGCGCGGCGGGCCGCAGGGGATTCTTTGGGTCCGCGCGCCGCATGCATCTTGGACTCTTGAGGAAAGGTACGGCATCCCGTGGCCAATACGTACAAGGAAACGATGAACCTGCCCAAGACCGACTTCGCAATGCGGGCGAACTTGCCCGAAAGCGAGCCGAAGCGTCTTGCGAAGTGGGAAGAGGAGCGCATCTACGAGCGCGTGCTGGAAAAGAACAAGGACGGCAAGCCCTTCATTCTGCACGACGGCCCCCCGTACGCCAACGGCCCCATTCACATCGGTCATGCCTTCAACAAGATCCTCAAGGACTTCGTGAACAAGTCCCACGCGCAGCGCGGCTTCTTCACGCCGTACGTGCCCGGTTGGGACTGCCACGGCCAGCCGATCGAGCACATGGTGGAAAAGACCCTCGGGCCTGAGAAGATGGCCAAGATCGACCAGCCCACGCTGCGTCGCCTGTGCCGCGAATGGGCCGAGAAGTACGTCGACATCCAGCGCGACGGGTTCAAGCGCCTGGGCGTCAACGCCGACTGGGATCACCCCTACCTCACGTTCACGCCGAACTACGAGTCCGGCAACGTGGAAGTGTTCAAGCAGATGTACCTGGACGGCTCGGTCTACCGCGGCCGCAAGCCCATTCACTGGTGCAAGCGCTGCCATACCGCGCTGGCCGAGGCTGAGATCGAGTACTCCGACGAAACGTCGCCGTCCATCTTCGTGAAGTTCAAGCTCGACGTGATGCCGGGCGTGTTCGAGGCCGCCGGAGCCGAGGGCGACGCCTACGTGCTCATCTGGACCACCACGCCCTGGACGCTGCCGGCCAACACGGCCGTGTCGCTTGCCCCCGACGCCGACTACGTCATGGTGCGCGCCGACGGGTCCAACGTGATCTTCGCGCGCGAGCTGGTGGAGCAGGTGGCCGAGATCGCGGGTTGGGAAAGCTATGACCTGGTGCTCGGCGAAGACGGCGAGCCCGTTGCGCTCAAGGGCCGTCAGCTGACCGGCCTGACTTACACGTGCCCCATCCGCCAGGATCTCAAGGGCACCATCATCTACGGCGATCACGTCACGCTCGATTCGGGCACCGGCGCCGTGCACACGGCTCCCGGACACGGTCAGGACGACTACCTGGTGGCGCTCGAATTCGACGTGCCGCTGCTCATGCCGGTGGACGACAACGGCGTGCTGACCGACGAGGCGGGCCCCTTCGCCGGTCTTGACGTCGAGGCGGCCAACCCGGTGATCATCGAGTGGCTGCGCGAGCGCGGCACGCTCGTGGCCCAGAAGACCATCTTGCACAGCTACCCGCATTGCTGGCGCTGCCACGAGCCGGTCATCTTTCGCGCCACCGACCAGTGGTTCGTGTCCATGGACAAGAACGCGCTGCGCGAGAACGCCCTGAACGCCATCGAGAACACGGTGGAGTGGATCCCCGCGTGGGCTAAGAACCGTATCGGCAGCATGGTAGCCGACCGTCCCGACTGGTGCATTTCGCGCCAGCGCTCGTGGGGCGTGCCCATTCCCGTGTTCAAGTGCGCGAAGTGCGGCAGCACGGTTGCTACCGAGGAGACGTTCGACGCGGTCATCGACCTGTTCAACCGCGAAGGGGCCGACGCGTGGTTCACGCGCAAGCCCTCCGAGTACCTGCCCCGCCACGTGAAGTGCGAAACGTGCGGATGCAGCGAGCTCGTGCCTGAAAAGGACATCCTGGACGTGTGGTGGGAAAGCGGCGTGTCCCATACCTCCGTGCTCAAGCATCGCGAGGCCGAGGGCCTGCGCTTCCCGGCGGATATGTACCTGGAAGGCTCCGACCAGCATCGCGGTTGGTTCCAGTCGTCGCTTCTGACCAGCGTGGGCGCTTACGGCGTGCCGCCGTACAAGTCCGTCATGCACTGCGGCTTCACGGTGGACGGCGAAGGCCGCAAGATGTCGAAGTCGCTGGGCAACGGCGTGGATCCGGCCGACGTGATGGCGAAGGCGGGCGCCGACGTGCTGCGCCTGTGGGTGGCCAGCGTCGACTACTCGCAGGACGTGAGCATTTCCGACGAGATCCTGCAGCGCACGAGCGAAGCGTACCGCCGCATTCGCAACACGTTCCGCTTCCTGCTGGGCAGCTTGGACGATTTCTGCTTCGAGCGCGACGCCGTTTCCGACTGGGAGGGGCTCGAGCCGATCGACCAGTGGGCGATGGTGCGCACGCGGCATCTGCTTGCCGACGTCGAGGCAGCCTACGACAGCTACCGTTTCCATTACGTGTACCGCAGCGTGTACGACTACATCGTGAACGATCTGTCGGCCGTCTACATGGACGCGACGAAGGACCGCCTGTACTCCGAGGCGCCGAACTCGCCGCGCCGCCGCGCCGTGCAGACCGTGCTCGCGAACATCCTCGAAGTGCTCGTGCGCGTGCTGGCGCCCGTCCTGACGTTCACGACCGACGAGGTGTGGGAGCACTACCCGCAGGCCGAGCGCATGAACGAAGGCCGTCCCTCCAACGTGCAGCTGGCCGGTTGGCCTGAAGTCTCGGACTTCGTGCCCGCCATTCCCGCGGAAGGCGGCGAGCGCATGGCCGAGGACTTCGGCGTGGTGCTGGGCGTGCGCGAAGCGGTGACGAAGGCGCTTGAGGACGCCCGTGGCCAGAAGGTTGTGAACAAGAGCCAGGAAGCCGCCGTGACGGTGACAGCTCCGCGCAGCGTGCTCGACGTGCTGGAGCGCTACGACGCCGCCGTGTACGAAGAACTGTTCATCGTGGCATCCGTGGCGTTCGTCGAAGGCGACGAGCTTGCAGCCGCGGTTGCTCGCACGGATGCGGAGAAGTGCCCGCGTTGCTGGAACTATCGCGTGCTCGGCGGCAACGCGAGCCATCCTGACGTGTGCGATCGTTGCGGCGACGCGCTCGACGCCATCGGCTTCACGGAAAGCGAGTAGGTTTTTGATCGACGACAACAAAGCCCAAACCGACCGTCTTGAGGCGCAGGGGGCTGTTGCAGGCGCTGCGCCCTCGCATCGCCTGCGCAGCGCCCTGATTCTCGGGGCGGCCGGCTTGGCCTGGCTTGCGCTGGACGTGCTCACCAAAAGCTGGTTCACTGCGAACTACGCGGTGGGGGAGGCTTCGGCGAACTCGCTTTGGGGGATCGTGCGCTTTCATCTGGTTCATAACACCGGGGCGGCGTGGGGCATGTTCGGCGACTCCACGTTCGCCTTGGGGATTATGTCGCTGGTCGTGTGCGCGGTTCTCGTCGTGTATTTGATCGGGTTCTCGCCGACCGCCTCGACGCTTGAGGCTTTGGGCCTTGCGCTGGTGGTTGCCGGAGGACTGGGCAACGCCATCGATCGGTTCGCGTTGGGCTACGTAGTGGATTTCATCGAACCGGTTTTCATCGACTTTCCGGTGTTCAACGTTGCCGACATCGGCGTGACCTGCGGGTTCGTTCTGTTTATTGTGGGCTTGCTGATACGCGAGCGGCGCATGGGCGCTTTGGCGGCCGCACATGTCGATCAGGTGCAGGAGGGTGGCGATCGATGACGCGCCTGCTGTCCCATATCGTCGCCCCCGAAGACGCTGGCCAGCGCTTGGACGCTCTGCTGGCCGCTCGCGGGCTGTACCCGAGCCGCAGCGCTGCTGCGCGCGCGGTGGATGACGGCGCCGTGTACGTGAACGGCGCGTCCGTTGCGAAGAAGCACGCCGTGGCCGCTGGAGACACCATTGTCTACCAGGTAGAAGACGCAATCGAGGCGGGTCCGTTGGCGGGCCAGCCCATCGATTTGGACATTCGCTTCGAGGACGAGCATCTTATCGTGCTTTCGAAGCAGGCGGGGCTCGTGTGCCACCCTTCCGTCGATCACGATGACGGCACGTTGGTGAACGCGCTCGTGTTTCATTGCGGGGCTGAGAACCTGTGCAACGTGCAGGGCGAGGACGATCGGCTGGGCATCGTGCATCGCCTTGACCGCGATACGACCGGGCTCATGCTGGCTGCGAAAACCGACGAGGCGGGGTACGCCCTCATGGCCGACATCCGCGATCGCGCCGTCGATCGTCGGTACCTGGCGCTCGTGCATGGCATTGTCGCGCACGACACGGGCATGGTGGACGCGCCCATCGCTCGCTCTGCGAACGAGCGCACGCGCATGGCCGTGCGCGTCGCGCCTTCTGCGCGCGAGGCCATTACCACGTTTCGCGTGCTTGAGCGGTTCGAGCCTCGCGCGAAAGACGACGGCTACACGCTTATCGACTGCAAGCTGTTTACGGGACGAACGCACCAGATTCGCGTGCACATGGAGTACGCGAAGCATCCTTTGGTGGGAGATCCCGTGTACTCGTCCAGGTCTCCGAAGGACGTTTCCGCCGATCTGGGGCTTGACCGGCAGTTCCTGCATTCGTTCCAGCTTGGCTTCGCGCATCCGGAAACCGGCGAGGAGCTGCGCTTCTTCGATGCGTTGCCCGAGGATCTCCAGGCGGCTCTTGACGCGCTGTCCGACCGAAGCGAGGGCCGTACGGCGGCCGGCGAAGAGGTTTTCGAGCTGCTTTCGCACTAGAGCCGGGCGCACGATCCGGGCGCGGGGTCGGCTCTAGCGCCCGTTCGCTTCGCATCACTTCCCGTAGACGCTCATGTTATGGAAGTGCTCCTGCATGTAGGGTTGCGGGAACCACTCGTCTAAAGCGCGTTGCTCCCAGGTGACGGCGGGCACGCCCTGCGCCCGCTGGCTTTCGCGATCGAGGGCGAGCACGGTGACGGCAATGTTCAGCGCCATAAGCACGCTTGCTGTGGCGGTCAGCGCTTTTGCCGTCGTGGTTCGCGCGTTCACGTGGGAGAACGCGCGCTTGACGAGCGGCATTGCGCTGCGAACCCATAGAAGCCCCAGAAGGCCCCACATGACGCCGAACGCGAAGTTCGTGCGTCCTCCGATGCTCCCGAACGTGCCAGCGTAATCCCAGGCTATGGCTCCCCAAAGCATTTCCATGAGCCAGCTTGCCGTGTATTCGATCGCCGATCCCAGCACCATCGACACGATGAAGATGATCAAGTTGTGGGAATGGTGGAAGCGATTCAGGCTCACCGTGAGCAGCACGGCCCCCATGCCGTAAATGGGGGAAAACGGACCCCAGACCAGACCGGCGCGGCTTTCGTAGCCTCCGTACACGATTGCATGGAAGATGGTTTCCACGGCAAGTCCAAACATGCTGCCGGCCACGAACAGCCAGAACAATGTGAAGTAGTCGATCTTCAAATAGCCGAAATTCGGCTTGACCTGTTCGCGGACTTCCTGACCTATCTCCTTGAAGACGCTTGAATTTTGAGGTTCTTTCTCCATTCACCTGCCCTCCGATAAGTCAATGGGCTAAACTATATCAGATTTAGGGGGCTTGAAATTAAACCGTTACACCCCATGTCAATTGCAGGAAGGTGATGAGCATCGTGTCAGCCGGTAGTCGCTGCGGGGTTCTCCTCGTGAATACCGGGACGCCGGCCGAGCCGCGTCCTCGTGCTGTTCGTGCGTATTTGGCCAGGTTTCTGATGGACAAGCGCATAGCTCCGATGAATCGCGTGGCTTGGTGGTTCATTCTGCATCTGTTCATTCTGCCCAAGCGCGGGCGCGCGTCAGGCGAAAAGTACGCGAAGATCTGGACTGACGAAGGGTCGCCGTTCACCGTGGCGCATGAGAAGCTGGAATCGGGGCTGAACGCATCGCTTCAGCAAGAGGGCTTCGACGTGATGGTTCGCTGCGCCATGAGTTACAGCGATCCTACGGTTCGGCACTGCGTGAAGCAGATGAAGGCGGCCGGATGCACGCGTTTGGTGGTTCTGCCCCTGTACCCGCAGAGCGCTTACTCCACCACCGGGTCGGTCTCCGACAGCGTTGAGCGCGCGCTCAAGAAAACGCGCTGGAAGGTCCCGTGCGATTTCATCGACAACTACCACGATCACGTCACGTATATCCGCGCGATAGCGGCTTCCATCGAACATGCGGGCTTTCAGATCGAATCAGACGATCGCCTGCTGTTCTCGTATCATTCGATCCCCCTTGTCGACATCGAGGCGGGGGACACCTACGAGCTGCAAACGGGCGCCTCGAGCCTGCAGATAGCCAGCGAGCTGGGCCTTGATCGCAACCGTTGGACTATCGGCTATCAGTGCCAGTTCGATAAGGGCAGGGAATGGCTCAAGCCGTTTTCGCGCGACACGCTGGCTCGATGGGCGGAAGCCGATGTGGGGCGCGTTTTCTACGTTTGCCCGAACTTCGCCGTCGATTGTCTGGAGACGCTTTACGATATCGAATACGAGCTGAAACCTTTTTATTTTGATCATATTCGCCAGGCGGGGAGGACGCCTGGCTCCGATAGTTTCGTATACGTGCCTTGCCTCGACCGCAGCCGAGCGCATTTGCGCGTTTTATCCGACGTGCTGCGGCCGCATATCGAGGAGGCTAACCATGGGTAAAGACGAGGGCCGCTCTGCGGTCGAGCCCGCGCAAAAAACGGTGTTGTTGGGGGTTACGGGGTGCATCGCCGTCTACAAGTCCTGCGAGATCGTTCGCGCATTGCAGAAAGCCGGCGTACGCGTGAAGGTCGTCATGACCGAGCACGCAACCGAGTTCGTGGGCCCTACGACGTTTCGCGCGCTTACGCATGAGCCGGTGGCTGTTGGGCTGTTCGACGATCCGTCGGATCCCATCCATCATATCTCGCTTGCTCAAGAGGCGGACGTGTTCTTGATTGCTCCGTGCACGGCCAACGTCATTGCGAAAATTGCGAACGGGATTGCCGACGACCTGCTGACCACGACCGCGCTTGCCACCACGGCGCCGTTGGTCATAGCACCCGCCATGAACGTGAACATGTACGAGAACGGCGCCACGCGTTACAACATCGGCAAGCTTCACATCCGCGGGACGCGCATCATCGAAGCCGGAGACGGCTACCTTGCTTGCGGCGACGTGGGCCGCGGTCGTTTGGCGGAGATCGACGACATTGTGACGGCGGTGCTCGAGGAACTGGGCATGAGCCGTGATCTGTCGGGCAGGCACGTCATGGTGACGGCCGGCCCCACGGTGGAGCCCATCGATCCGGTGCGCTACATTTCCAACCATTCTTCCGGCAAGACCGGATACGCCGTGGCACGTGCTGCTGCCTTGCGCGGCGCGGACGTGACGCTGATTTCCGGCCCGGTGTCCATTCCGGTTCCCGAGGGCGTGCGCGTCGTTCATGTGAAGACGGCGCGCGACATGTTCGCAGCAGCTGAGGAGGCGTTCGAAAGCGCCGATATCGCCGTGTTCGCGGCTGCGGTGGCCGATATGCGCCCGAAGCTGGCGGCCGACCGAAAGCTGAAGAAGGGCCAGTCGGACGCGGAGCTGGGCGTGCTGGAGCTGATCGAGAACCCGGATATCCTGGCGACCCTCGGTGCGCGGAAAACGCACCAGGTGGTCGTAGGGTTTGCGGCTGAAACGAACGACGTGGTGGCGAACGCCGAGAAGAAGCTGGTGTCGAAGCACGCCGATCTCGTGGTGGCGAACCAGGTGGGCGAGGGCAAGGCCTTCGGCACCGACGACAACGAGGTGTGGTTCGTTGACGACGAGGATATCGAGGAGCTTCCGCGCATGTCGAAAGCCCGCTTGGCCGACGCGATCCTGAACAAGGCGGTCGAGTTCCTGCGGTAAAGCGTCGGGAGTTCGAGCTTCCCTGGCCTGCGGGCAAGGGAAGCTCGAACTTTTTAGTGCAAGCGCCAGAAATTTTCAAAAGATGGAAATTCAGGCTTGCAAAGCCTGGGCGATACGGTTAATATAATCTGCGCTGCTTCGGAAGAGCGCGAGTTCGAAGAAGCGAGTATGAACGGGTTGTGGCGCAGTTTGGTAGCGCACTTGACTGGGGGTCAAGGGGTCGCAGGTTCAAATCCTGTCAACCCGACCAGCTATTACAGCAGGTCAGAGGCTTAAGAGCTTCTGACCTGCTTCTTTTTTCAGGTCGCAAATTTACAAGGCAGGACACAATCAGGACACAATGAAACAAATTAGGCAGTTTTCACCTGTAGGATAGCGGCCTTTTCTGGCTCTGCGAATATTCTACCCATCACTTCGGCGCACTCTCTATCTTTCTCGGGCATTGCGTGGGCGTACATGTCGCTTGTCACGCTCGGGGAGGAGTGACCCAAGCGACCAGCGACATTCACGATGTCCTCTCCACTTGAAAGAAGAAGAGTAGCTTGCGTGTGGCGTAGTTCGTGGAAGCAAAGCCGTTTTCCTGTGGTTGACTTGAAGCCGTGCTTATCGCAAAACTCAGCGAACTGCTTAGAAAACGACTGAGGGTCTAGGAACCCGCCGACAAAGGGAGCAATGCCGCCTATCTTCGCATCATAGAGAGAGGCGCAAACGGGCGTGCTCTGCTTCTGCCTTATTCCGGACTTGTAAAGCTCCATTGCCTGTAGGCGTTTCCATTCCCTCAAGTGCTTCACGGTCGCATCGTCTAACGATATGCGCCTCTTTCCTTTTTCCGTCTTGGGTGCTTTTATCTCCTTTGCCGCCGTTCCTTCCTTCTTTGCCCCATCGACTTGCGCTAGGCTTTGAGTTATTGATATTGTTGCGTTCTCAAGGTCGACGTTCTTCCATATCAACCCGAGCGCTTCACCACGTCTTACACCTGTCGCAAGTCCAAGCCTTACAGCTACGGTGAAGCCCGTTTCCCTCGTATCGTCCAGTACCTTTAGCATCCTGCGCGCTTCGTCTGGTACAAGGTATCCACGGCTTTTTGATTCTGCCTTCGGAGTTCTTACAGCGTCACATGGGTTAGATGGCATCAACTCGTCGAATACCGCATCCCTTAGTGCTTGTTTCAGGACTTTATGAGCAGCTTGCAGCGTTCGAGGCGAAGCGCCGTCCTCGCGTGCTTTCGTGTGCCATGTCTTTACGTGCAGGGGCTTCAATTCGACTATGTCGAGGCTACCGAGGTATGGCGCTATCCAAACGCGTATATACCGTTCATAGTTCGAGATTGTCGCGTGCGTGAGGTCGTTGCTTGCTTTGCGACTTGCCACCCACTGTGTTAGGTGTTCACCTATAGGAAGAGGAGGTTTTTCCTCTACTGGCTCTATGCCGTTCCGTCTGTCTAGCTCGCGTTTTCTTTCTCGTTCCCTCTCGGCTTCTATTTCGGCCTTTAGTTCGTCCCGCACTTTAGCGGCTTCTTTTTTTGTGCCTCTCACGTTGCGAGATATAACCTTGCGTTTTTTGGTAATCGGGTCTATCCCAAGATCGAGACGAACCCGAAATATGCCGCGTTTTACCTCCGTAACGCTCCCATCGCCTTTAACCATTGTTCAGCTCCTTCCTATCGGCTTTCTTCTTCACGCCTCTTCTTTGCTTTGAAGTAGGCATTCTTAAGAGTCTCCTTGTCTGTATAGGGAATGCCCATTTTCTCAAGCGAAACTCTTACGTCTTCCCATGATGGACAGTCCTTTTTGCGCCCATCGGGTTTCTTCTCTAACCCTTCAATGTATTCAATCATCCTTTCCGTACTCTCCCTCTTACTTCTCCTGTGTGGCTCTTCTTTCCAGAATTCCATTTTTTTACTCTTGGCTGAATCCATATAGCAAACCCTCGATGGCTCAATCACGTTGCGGATTCTATGTCCAATGTTCAGTAATGTTTCATTACTCGGTGCCATTCCCCTTATTTGAATGTTGTAGCCAGTTCTTACTCTGCGATGATTTTCTATACCTTGTATATCAATCTCTTTTGTAGTTGGATAATCCCCACCGTAGACAAACTTCTGCACTTCGTACTGATCGGCAATGCAAAAAGAGCGAATCAACAAGGCGATATAGGCAGCTTTGAAGCCTACTGAAAGCTCGCTAAAAGCAGGCGTGCGCTCTTCATCACCTTTATTGCAAGCGTACTCATACAAAGCATCTGCTTTAACGGTGAACGAAAGCCAGTAAGAAAGAGGAATGGGTAGTTGTCGTCCTGAATATACAGGTACGGAAGGATACGGACGATCATACAACAAGGGAAGAGAATCACCGCTATACGGGTGGAATTTCGCGTTTTCCTTTCCTATAACGTTTTCCACGTATGCGTCTTTTTCTTTTAGCGACATTGAAGCAAACTCTGAGTGCTTGTCCTTAAGCTCGGCGAACTGGTTATGAATATTGTTCAAAAGGAGTAGGTGTGCTGTTTTGTCATTGAAACTAAGCTCAGAGAATGGTCTTTCAAAGGAACGTTCATTAAATAACTGATCAATCTCATTCAATAGTGGCTCTATCAGCTCTTTTCTAATTTCCTCAAGAGCATTTCTATCTCTTTCCATGTACAACTTATCCATTACAGCGCCCTCCTATCGTAGTCGTCCAGAAACTTGTCCGTGGGTGATGATGTATACGTTAACTTTCGTTAGTATATACGTATAGCAACACAACGTCAAGGAGGTTCACAAATGATCAAGTTCAAAAAATTACGTGTTGAACAGGGAATGTCACAGGCCGCGCTTGCTCGGTTGGCTGGGTTGAATCCGTCCACCGTTTGCGGTTTCGAAAGCGGACGACTACGTCCGTACCCGTCGCAGGCTCAAAAGGTCGCCAATGCTTTGAAGTGGGCGGGCAATCCCGATGACTTATTTAAGGAGGCGCAATGATGCAATTGCTGAAAACCAATGATCCTTCTGTCCACGATGTCGAGTCGCTTTGTAGTATTTTTCATGCGTCGCCTCAGACAATACGAAATGTCCTTTCTTCTGGTGAAATACCCGGTGCGTTCAAGGTGGGGCGGCGTTGGTACGTGTCAGACGAGAACCTCAAGCGTTTCATGAACGGTTGTGACCGATGATCGACGCGGACGAACAAGTCTTACTTCTCGCACGGCAGCGAAATTCACCGCCTGAACTGCGCAAGTGCGAGCGTCGCCGCCGTGAACTGGAAGCCTGCGCTCGGTTCTTTGAGGGATACGCCAACAATTACGGCGTGTCTGCGCTACCGGCTTACAAAGTGGGTGTGATCAGGTGAAATGCAAGGCGGGCGCATACTTGACGCAAGCCGAATTCGATGCGGTCTGCCCCAGCGTCTCACCAACAGCATGCTGCGTGTATGTCGCGCTCGTCACGTGTAGAAATGCGAAAACCGGGCGAACTGGTGTCGTCGGTACGCCTCTTTTGGCGAAGAAGACAGGGAAGAGCCGGACACAGGTTTTCTCTGGTCTCAAGGAGTTGAAGCAGGCAGGCTTCATAAGCAGCGAGCGCACTAAAACGGGCTGCGTTTATAGCTTTATCCTCAGCTAAGACATTCGGTTTTCAGAACTTCTAGGCTGTTTAAGAAGTTCGGGATTCCGGACTTCTTACAAGGCGTTCGGGATTCCGGACTTCTCGGAGAAAGAAAAGCCTGCTAGAAAGATGATTTTGAAAATCTATTAAGCGGCTTAAGAAGTTCGGGATTCCGGACGTAGAACAGGAACATATAAGAGCGCAGCCGGAAAGCCTCCATGCTTTCCGAGCGAAGCGGACAGGATAGAAAACCTTACGACAAGAAAAACAACCCAACGACTAGCGATCCCGGAAAGCCTCCATGCTTTCCGAGGTGAGCGGACAGGAGGACAAGTGCTACAACAAAGAAGCATCCACTTACTCGCAGCAACGCCGCCCCGCGCATTGAAGCGCAGGCGGCTAGGCGGTGGTGCAAGATGAAGAGCATTGCATGGAACGACGAAAAGCTAGATTCACTAATCTCACAGCTATCATCTATGGTGCCGTGCGGCAGGACAGGCATTAAGTCGCTTGACGATATGCTGGGGGGTGGACTATATCCTGAAATTTACGTACTCGCGGCTGAACCAGGCGCGGGCAAGACTACCCTCGCGCTTCAGATCGCCGACCGTATAGCCGAGTTCGGCAGCCGCAAGGCGCTATTTGTCTCGCTGGAGATGTCAGCATCCCAGATGCTTGCAAAGTCGCTTTCACGCATCAGCGCCCTGTCTCCCTCTCTGCCGCCCTTGACCGTGCGACAGCTCATGAACGCCCGGCAACTCAGCAATGACGGCAAGCAAGCCATGATGGAGGCGTTAATAGCGTACCGCGAACAGACCGCGCCAAACATAGCCACCGTAGACGAGCGAGTGACCGTGGCAGATTTGCGCAAGCTGTACGAGAGCCTTCCCAGTGCCGAGTTCCCGCCATTGCTCGTTATCGACTATTTGCAGCTTCTCCCGCCATCTGACGGCGACCCTTCGGCTACCGACTATCAGACACATACGGCAAACATGCGCGGCCTCTGTGAACTAGCCAAGACGTACAAAACGCCCGTTCTGGTCATCAGCAGCAAGAACCGGGTGAACCGCAACGGAAGGCAACTTGCAAGCTTGTCTGGATCATCCGAGATTGAGTATAGCGCCTCATGCGTGCTTTTCTTGGACATAGACGGCGACACCGAGGACGAACGCGCAGAGGAAGCAGCAAGGTCAAAGAGGCTCGTCACGCTATCAGTGAGAAAGAATCGCTTCGGGACATGTGGTGAGGTTCCCCTCGTTTTCCTTGCCAACGAATCACGCTTCATCGAACGGTGCACGCACTGATAGCACATATCCTGCAGGCAACGGGCAAGAGGCTCGTGCAAAATAGAAAGTAGGTACAAATGAATCTCCACTCAAAGGCAAGCAAGATTGCAACCGATCTATTCCGTGAGGTTGAGGCATCTCAAAAAGAGGTTGCATACATCAAGGAGAAGCAGAAGCAAGCAATCAAGGATAAAAACGAAAACAGGCTCGGTGCTCAAGGATACGTTGATCAGTGCGCTGAATATGCAAAGGAAATTGCAGCCGTTCGAGATCGTTTCATCATCACGTCACAAGAAGCAATGAACGAATTCAAGAAATACGCAGATGATTCTTTGGCGTTTCATCCCGAGAAGATCACCGAGAAGGACAAAATAACGTTTTCGGGTATGGTTGCTCTTAATCTTCACGATATGGAAAAGTGTTGGAATGAGTATCAATTCCTGTCGATGTACGATCAAATGCGGATGCTCATTAAATACGCCAATGATAACGGCTTCAAGGCTACCGAGCCGTTTGCGGCCTACAGGGAAGCAATGGAGCGCGGAATAAATCAAGTCGCTGAATATGGCGTGGCTAGAATACTTGACGACCCTTCACGACTTTTCAATAACGCCGTTCGCATAAGTTCTGAATCAGGTCACAGAAACCCCGAGCCTGTAGAAGGATACGATTCACTTCTATTGCAGGTTTTAGCTGGTATGGCCGACGCAGACGACAAAGCACGATCATTTGCAATTGTGGAGGCATAAACATGACGAATTTTCCCCTACAGGCCGACAAAGAAGCGATCTTATACGATGCGCTCACGCTCAATTGCATACGCGACGAGGTCAAAGCGGCCTTTGAAAATGGCTCCATAGCCAAAGATGAATACTTGTCATATATGCGCACCATTTGGGAAAGCGCAAAAGGCTTGCAAGTGGAGTTCGAGGAAGCACGCTTGAAGCGAGAACGCACCGAAGAAAAACCTAGCGAGCTAGTAGGAATAAAGGAGGACAGCGAACTTTTGCCGAGCCACACCGTCCCCATGATGGAAATGAGCCTTGAACACCTTGCCACCCTCAAGAGATACCGCCTCGCCGTGGCTCTCATGGGCGTTGCTATCGTGGGATGCTTGGCGTTCATAGCCTATCGGCTATTCTGAGGCGTTTTAAGGCGTTAGTCCATGCTTGCATGAGACAATACGCGAAGTGGACTAAAAGCACCCCTTAAAAGGGATATGGTAGCCTTGCAGTAGCAATTAGGAAGCCCTGCGCCTCAATGCGCGGGGCTTCCGTCATTCATGGGTTAAGGACGTTCAACAACCCTCGCAAGCGAGTCACATTTTAGGACACAATTAGGACACAATGCACAAATAACCACCTAGTTTTACCTATCGTTAGATTGTGTCCTGAATAGGGTACTTACTCGTAAATAGTGCTTCTGAACTGCGGTTATGCAGTTCTGGGGGTCAAGGGGTCGCAGGTTCAAATCCTGTCAACCCGACCAGCTATTACAGCAGGTCAGAGGCTTAAGAGCTTCTGACCTGTTTTTCGTTTGGGGTGATTCGCATGTCGACTTTCTTCTCGTAGAATCCTCCCATGACGGTCTCCTTCGGATAGGCTCGTCCTCCGAGGCTGCGGGGACCGGGGGATATGCAGCCTCATCGATGCGGGCAAGGCTGGTTGTTGGCCCATGGTCGCGGGATGGCTCCTGTCCGACCTCTCGGGCTTCTGGATGCATGCACGGGTCGTCGCGGCCAAGCCCCCCGCGCACATTGCGCTGCCCGCTCGCTAGGGCTCGGCCCGGTTCCGCCCCGCCCGCTCTCGGCCCGTCAGGACTGCGGGCCGGCGGGGGCGAGGGCCACGCGGTCCTTGCCTTCCTTAGCGCGGTAGAGGGCCTCGTCGGCGCGCGCTACAAGCTGCTCGATCCCGCCGGCTCCGCAGGCGCCGCCGATGCTGACCGACACCCGAAGGTCCGGGGTCTCGGGGAACCTCAGCGCCGCGACCTTGCGGCGCGCCTCCTCGAGCCTGCCGGCCAACGCCGCCGGGGGCATTCCTCGAAACGCTATGACGAACTCGTCTCCTCCGAGGCGGACGAGCGGGTCGGAGGGCCTGACGGACGAGGCCAGAGCGGATGCGATCTCCTTCAGGGCGTAGTCGCCCGCTGCATGGCCGAACGAGTCGTTGACCGACTTGAAGTCGTCGACGTCGACGAACGCCGCTGCGTCGAAGCCCTCGAGGCTCTTGATCTGCTCGTCGAAGTACCTCCTGTTGCATGCTCCGGTAAGCTGGTCGAGCCAAAGCCTTTTGCTGTAGGTTTCGACCATCTCGAGGAAGCGGCTTTTGCCGTTGGCGCCGAACAGGGCGTCTTCGCCCACTTTCCTCACGGTCTCGAGCACGTAGGGCGAGCCGTCGACCTCGACGTACGTGGACACGACGAAGAACGCCTCGTTGTCCGCGATCTCGAACTTGGACGCCTGCCCTTTGGACGAGAGCGCCCTTGCGGACGTGCAATCACGGCAACGCCTGCTCTTTCCCCAGATCGCGTGGCATCGTCCCTCGCACGCGACGAGCCTGCCGTCCTCTGACACGTCCCAGGCCTCGGCTGCCGATGCGTCGACAAGCCTGGCTACGTCGAACAGCTCCCGCAGACCGGCCATGAAGCCCGGCAGCTGGTTCTCGGTCAGTTTCATGGAGACCCCCTCTTTCCCGGATGAAGGCGCACGCGAGCCGTGCGGACGGCTGTTTCCTTTGCGCGCGCCGAGGCGACCGGCAAGCGATGGTGCACGGTTTTTGGATTCCCGCAACCTGCGGAAAGGGCGGCGCCCGTCGCTAGGCGATATAAGTTAGTCTTATCTAATTAAAGTAGTTCCAAGGTAGTCGAAGCTCGGTTCACGCTGGGCGGATCCATGAATTCTCCATCGTGAAGGCATGAAGGGCCCGTCTTTGCAGCCCGTTCGCGGCGAGGGGAACCCCCTTCAGCCCGAAACCGGGTCCGAGTTCGGGCGAAAGAGCCTCGACGGGACGCGCCCTGCCTGTCTGTGCAGCCCGTCGCGGGAGTTCGCTTTCCCTGACTTTTTTGCCGATCGCGCTGCTCGAGTTGTGATATTCTCAATTAAGAATATATCAGTTAAAGAATAATTAGACAAAATCGAAAGAGGCGATATGGACGATATCCTGCCGAACGCCGCGCTCCTCGAGCGTTCACACGCATACTGGTCGCAACGGGCGGAGGAGTACTCGGCGCTGCATGCGGCGTCCCGCCACGAGGCCCTTCGCGATGCTCTCCGCGCTCTTCTGCGCGATCTCATGCCACACGTCGAGGAGCGCCCCCTGCGCGCGCTCGACGCGGGCTGCGGCTCGGGCTTCATGTCCCTCATCCTGGCCGAGCTGGGATGCGATGTGACGGCCGTCGATTTCTCCGAGGATATGCTGGCCGAGGCGGCCCGCAACGTCGCGCGCGCAGGCGCTTCGGGCATCGAGCTCGTTCATGCCGACGTTCAGCATCTCTCCTTCGACGAGGGCTCCTTCGACTTCGCTGTCTCGCGCAACGTGCTGTGGGTGCTGCCCGATGCGGCCGCCGCCTACGCGGGTATCTTCCGCGCGCTCGGGCCGGGCGGCGTGCTCGTGAACCTCGACGCGAACTACGGGCGGGCCTTCAACGCGGCCGCCGAGGCGGGGGAGGAGCCCGTGCATCCCACGCAGAGCGCCGCGCAGCTGCGCGAGCGCAACGCCATCGCCGCCGATCTGCCGGTCACGCGCGCGCAGCGGCCGGCCTGGGACGCGGGCGTGCTGCTCGGCTTGGGCGCGCAGGAGGTGCGGTGCATCCGGGACGCGGAGCGCTTGCTCGGCATCGACGGCGGCGACCGCTTCTCGGCGCGAGCGAGCGCGAGCGAGCGCGCCGCGCTGTTCGTCGTGAGCGCGCGCAAGTGACGCAAGGCCTCTCGACCGGCGAAAGCCGGCTGAACGCATAAAAGTGCAGGCAACCTCCAAACGAAAGTAGGAAAACCATGGAAATGCTCTCTCGTCGCACGTTCCTGAAGGGCGTGCTCGTAGGCATCGGAAGCGCGGCGGCCTTCGGCTTCGCCGGCTGCTCGGGCGCATCGCAGGGCGACGCCTCCGGCGACGTCGGCGCCAAGACCGCCGAGGCTCCGTCGCAGCAAGATTGGACCTTCGAGGACCAAGCTGGCAACACGGTGACCGTCGGCGTGCCCGTGCAGCGCATGGTGGTCATGCAGCATCACTCCCTCGACATGCTCGCCCAGCTGGGCCAGCAGGGCAAGGTGGTGGGCGTCGAGAAGAACTGGGAAGGCGACCTCGGCTCCTACATGCGCGACGTGTTCCCCGGCATCGACGATCTGCCCGCCCCGGGCGACTTGACGGACTGGAGCGTCGAGGCCATCGCTGCCCTCAAGCCCGACGTGGTGATCGCTGCGTCGCAGGCCAACCCCGACGCGATGAAGCAGGTGACCGACCTGGGCATTCCCGTGGTCGTGGTTTCGCTGCGAGGAGAGGGCAAGCAGGCCGAGGCCCAGAACCCTCGCCTCGCCGACGCCGACGCCGCCTACACGGAGGGCTGCCAGTGGGCCATTTCCACGCTGGGCCGTCTGACCGGCACCGAGCAGAAGGCCTCCGACATCTGGAAGATGTGCCTGGAGAGCCGGGCCATCGTCGACCGCGCCATAGGCAAGATGGACGATGCCGACCGCGTCCGCGTATTCGTCGCCAACGAGAAGGAGAAGACCTACGGCAACGACAAGTACGTGGGCTGCCAGCTTCTGCGCGCCGGCGCGAAGAACGTGGCCGCCGAGGCCATCCAGGGCTACAAGCCCTACACGTTCGAGATGCTGGCTTCGTGGGACCCCGAAGTCATCATCGTCCAGGACCGCTACATGGACGTCTACGACGCCGTCACCACCGATCCGAGGTACCGGGAGCTCTCTGCGGTGAAGAACGGCAAGGTGCTGCTGGCGCCGTACTGGACGAAGCCGTGGGGCAATCCCGATACCGATTCCATCGCCTTGGGCGAACTGTGGCTGGCCAACCGGTTCTATCCGGAGAAGGTGAGCGCCGACACGGTGCGCGAGTACGCCGAGCGGTTCTACCGCGACTTCTACGGCGTCGAGTTCGCGGGCACCGTGTAAGCGTGCGCGCTGCGAAAGCAAAGGCCGGCAGCGGCCTCGACGCGGTGACGGCGGCGGCGCTCGTTGCGCTGCCGCTCGTTTTCGCGACGGGGTCGCTTGCGCTGGGCGCCTACGCCGTCGACCCGATCGAAGTGTGCCGGATCCTGCTCGCGCGCATCGTCGGGCGGGATCTTGGCGCGGATGCGATGGCGGCGAACCTCGTGTGGGAGGTTCGCGTGCCCCGCGTGCTGGCGGCTGCCGTGGTGGGCGCCGGCCTGTCGGTCACGGGCGCCATGTTCCAAGGGCTGTTCAAGAACCCGCTGGCAGCGCCTGATACTCTCGGCGTCTCGAACGGCGCGGGCTTCGGCGCGGCGCTGGCCATCGTGGCGGGGCTGTCGGGCTTCGGCACGCAGGTCGGGGCCATTGCGTTCGGCTTGGCGGCCGTGGCGCTGGCCTTCGCCATCGTGGCGCGGGGCCGCGCGTCCACGGTGACGCTTATCCTGTCGGGCATGCTCGTCGGCTCCCTGTTCTCGTCGCTCGTGTCGCTGCTCAAATTCGTGGCCGACCCCACCGAGAAGCTGCCGCAGATCGTCTACTGGCTCATGGGGTCGCTGTCGGGCGTGGGCTACGACGCCCTTTCGGGCGTGCTGCCGCCGTACCTTGCGTTCATGGGCGTGCTGTTCCTGTTCCGCTGGAGGGCGAACGTGTTGAGCATGGGCGACGCGGAGGCGCGCTCGTTCGGTATCGACGTGGCGCGCGACCGCGGCATCATCATCGCGTCGTGCTCGGTGGTGACCGCGCTCACGGTGAGCCTGTCGGGCATCATCGGCTGGGTGGGCATCGTGGTGCCGCATCTGGCTCGCATGCTGGTGGGGCCCGATTTCCGACGGCTCCTGCCGGCCTCTGCGTCGCTGGGCATGTGCTACCTCATCGCGATCGACGACCTGTGCCGCACGGTTTCCGCGTTCGAGATTCCCATCGGCGTGATCACGGGCATCATCGGCGCGCCCATGTTCCTGTACTTCATCTACCGCAGAAAGGTCGCATGGTAGTGCGCATAGACATCGACAACCTGAGATTCTCCTACGGCAGGGGTCGGCCGGTCATCGACGGCTTGTCCCTGACGTACGAGTCGCCCGACGTGTTGTGCATCCTCGGCTCGAACGGCGCGGGGAAGAGCACGCTTCTGCAGTGCGTCGTCGGCGCGCTCGAGCCCGCGGGCGGCACGGTGCTCATCGACGGCAGGCCCGTGGGGTCGTATGCGCCGCGCGACCTCGCGCGGCGCATGGCTTACATCCCGCAGGCGCACGCCCCGACCTTCGAGTACCCGGTCGTCGACGTGGTGGCCATGGGGCGCACGTCCGCCATCGGGAGGTTCTCCTCTCCGGGCGCGGCGGACGAGGCCGCGGCGCTCGAGAAGCTGGACTTCCTCGGCATCGCGCATCTGAGCGCCGAGCCGTACACGCGGATCTCGGGAGGCGAGCGCCAGCTCGTGATGATCGCGTCGGCCTTGGCCCAGGAGCCCGAGGCGCTCGTGCTCGACGAGCCGACGGCGCACCTCGACTTCGGCAACCAGCACCGCTTCCTCAAGCTGGTGGAGCAGCTGCGCGCGCAGGGCATGGGCGTGATCATGACCACGCACTTTCCGGACCACGCGCTCAGCCTGGGGGGTTCGACTGCCATCATGGACGGCGGCGTCGTAAGCCATGCGGGGCCCGCGCACGAGGTGGTCACCGCTGCAAGCATGCGCGCCCTTTACGGCATCGAGGCGAGCATCGAGAGCGTCGGTGGGAGGAGGGTCTGCATCCCCGGGCCCGTGAAGGGCCCGTAGAGCTTGGCTGCTGCACGGCGCGCTTGCGCTCGGCCTCCTCTGGTTTTTCCGGTTCGCAGGGCAGGGCGGTCGCTCTACGGTTATGATAGGCGCGGAGTTCAAGAAGGAGGCGCACCCGTCATGCAAACCATGTATTTCGCCGGAGGCTGTCTGTGGGGCGTTCAGGCATATATGAAGACCTTGCCGGGCGTCGTCGAAACGGAAGCGGGCCGCGCAAACGGCAGCACCGACACGCTCGACGGTCCCTACGACGGGTACGCGGAATGCGTCAGGACCGTCTTCGACGAGCGCGTCGTATCCGTTCCTCGGCTTATGGGGTACTTCTTCGAGATCATCGATCCGTACAGCTTGAACAAGCAGGGGATCGACGTCGGCAAGAAGTACCGTACCGGCGTGTACAGCGAGGATCCTCGCCATCTTGATGAAGCAAGGGCCTTCATCGAAGCGCGCGACGATGCGGCGAGGATCGTCGTCGAGGTGGAGCCGTTGTCGAGGTACGTCAGAAGCGCCGACGAGCATCAGGACAGGCTCGATCGATGCCCGGACGATTACTGCCATATTCCCGTCGAGCTGCTGGCCAAGCACAAGCGAGTTGTTCCCTAGCGCTCGCTTTGCCTTCGCGTGGAATGGCGCGCGCTCGCGCGTCGCGGAGCTAGCTTGATTAGCGGGATCGATGCGATTCGCGCCCGTAAAATACGCGACAGGGTGCGCAGCGCGCGAAAAACCGTCGACTCCGCGCGGTTTCTTTGGCAGCGTTGGTTTACCATGGGAACCGCACCGCGGATATGCGGATGCCGGCTAGGGAAGCGCATCGGTCCAACGACGGGCCAAGCGTCAGCTGTTTCGCGTATCGAAGGGGGAGCCAGGTGAGGCGAGGGATTCTCATGCGGACCAACGTCTTGGTCTGCTTGATCATCGTCGGGGGATTCGTCGTCACGTCTGCGCTGAGCTACCAGGCCAACTACGGAGCCTCCCTTCAAAACATCGAGCAAGTGTCCCGCCTTGCGTCGGGCAGCATGTACCACCAGCTCAACACCACGTTTTCGAAGCCGCTCAACGTGTCGCTCACCATGGCGAACGACAGCCTGCTCAAACTTCTGCTCTCCGAAGAGCGCGACCGCGAGGACGATCCTAGCTACGATGAGACGATCCGAACCTACCTGGGGGAGTACCACGAGCTGTACGGCTACGAATCCGTGTTCCTGGTGTCGGCGGATACCGGGCGTTACTACAGCTATACCGGGTCGGATCGCACGATGAATCCTGAAGATCCTGCCAACGATTGGTATTACGACCTGTTGAAAAGCGGCGAAGCCTACGCGGCGAACGTGGATAACGACGACGCAGCGAACGGCGAAGTCACCCTGTTCGCGAACTGCGTGATCCGCGATGCGCAAGGCAACGCGCTCGGCGTCGTTGGCGTGGGCATGCGCATCGAGCATCTGCAATCGCTTTTCAGGCAGTACCACGACGACTTCGGCGTGGACGCCTACCTTGTAGACGCCGCGGGCACGGTGGAAGTGTCCGCGAACCACGACGTCGGGGAGAACCTGAACTACTTCGACGTGCATCCGTTCACGGAGGAGCAGAAGGCGGAGCTGACGAGCTGGGATTCCGCAACCGAATCTCTCGGGTTCTGGGCGGGTGAGAACTCGGGCGTCATCCCGGTGGAATCCGACTACGTGGTCGCGCGCTTCTTGCCCGATGCCGGCTGGCATTTGGTTGTCGAAAGGGACACGAGCGAGCTTTTGACGGATCTGCGCTTGCAGCTTGCCGAGACGCTTGCCGTGATCGTCCTCATCGTGGGCGTCATCTTGTTCGTCATCACGTCGGTCATCCGCAACTTCAACCGCAAGATCGTGAACCTGACGCAGTCGATCGAGCGAGAGCGCCGAACCGCGTTCGAGAAAGCCACGCAGCACCTGTTCGAAGACATCTACGAGCTGGACGTGACGAACGACCGCCCTGCGAACGAAGCGGCCGAAGATTATTTCGAAAGCCTGGGCGCGCCTCGAGGCGCTTCGTTCAGCGAAGGGCTGGCCATCATTGCGGAGAGGCAGATCAAAGAGGAATTCCGCGACGGCTACCTGAACACGTTCTCTCCTGACAAGGTGCTCGAAGCGTACGAGGCCGGGCGCGAGGAGCTGCGCTACGAGTGCATGATATCGAGCGGCGGGGAGTACTACTGGCTGCGCATCACGGGGCGCATCGTGAAAAACGACGAAGACGGCGCGGTGCACATGCTGGTGTATCGCCAGAACGTCAACGCCGAGAAGCTGCGCGAGGGCCACATGCGCCGCCTTGCGATGACGGACGAGATGACGGGGCTGTACACCAAGTCTGCGACGGAGCGCGTCATAGGGCAGGCGCTCGAAGAGGATCGTGCGGGCCTGTTCGCGTTCTTCATCTTCGATATCGACGTGTTCAAGCAGGCGAACGACCGGTTCGGCCACGCCTTCGGCGACACGGTCATCAAGTCCTTCACCGGCTCCATCCGCTCGGCGTTCAGGAAAGACGACGTCATCGGCCGTATCGGCGGCGACGAGTTCGTGGCGTTCGCCTCCGTGCCCGACGAGGCGTGGGCCAGGAGGAAGGCCGAGGAGCTTTCGCGCGAGCTGGATCGCGACCATGCCAGCAACGGTAAGACGTGGCACATGTCGGCGAGCATCGGCATCGCGTTCGCCCCTCGCGACGGCTCGGACTTCGATACGCTGTACAAGCACGCCGACCAGGCTTTGTACCGCACGAAGGAGAAGGGTCGAAACGGGTTGACGGTGTACGGGGAGGACTAGGCCGCGCCGATTCCGATCGCCGCGTCGCAGCGGCAACGATTCCATAACGACGGGGTTACCTTTAACCGCTTGACGGGCGGTCGCCCCCTGCCTTTCCTATGCTTATGGTGCAGTCGATGGAAAGGAGCGATCATGAGCATCATCGTGTGGGTAGTCATCGGCGGACTGGCGGGTTGGATTGCAAGCCTCATCATGAAAACCGACGGAGGCTTTCTCAAGAACATCGTTACCGGAGTGGTGGGCGCGCTCGTCGGCGGGTTCCTCATGGACTTCCTCGGGCAAGCGGGGTTCACCGGCCTCAACGTGTGGTCGTTCGTCGTCGCGCTGATTGGGTCCATCGTTCTTTTGGCGGCGATCAACCTGATCACGGGAAAGAGGTCATAGCAAAAGCACGGCCCGCCTCGCAGAGCGGGCGGGCCGCATGCGCGGGGCTTGCCGCCCTACGGAAAGGCAACCTCCGCATTCCCGATCGTGACCGACGCCACCTCTTCAAGGTTGAGGAAGGCATCGAACATGAACGTCTTGCTGCATGCCGTGGCCGAGCCCTGCTCGCGCATGCTGCTTGCGGCGTTGGACGCGTCGATCGACGTTCCGTCCTTCAGGCGCACCGTCATCCTCACGTCGCGGAATCGATCCAGTTCCTCGGACCGCATTGCGGGATCCTGCTCGAAAGCGCCCCCGCCTTGCCCGATCGTCCCTTGCACCGTGTAGTCCACGGCAAGCGAAAGGGGAGAAAGGGAGATCGCCTCGACGGTGGCGTCCATGCCGTCGACGTCGAGCGCCTGCCCGGCGGGCAGGGCGACGGATGTGTCCTCGTAGTCGATGGCGAACTTCATTTTCCACGTCCCTTCGGCCACCATTCGCCTGTCGCCTTCCGGACCGAGCGCGCAGAGATCGCTCAGCTCGACGTGCGCCGTCTTGCCCGCGATGGTGCCGTCGGAGGTGTTCACGGTCATTCGCTGCACGAATCGAAGGGCGTTGTCGGCGGGATCGGGATCGTGGAAGCTGGAGCTGCCTCCGCTTCCCGTAAAGCCCGGTACATGCAGCATGGAGCCGTTTTCGAACCAGAGCGGCAGCAGACCGTTTTCGAGAGGCTCGATGCCTTCGAACGCCGTGCCGTCGTCCTTCTCGACGCGAAACACCAGCGCGTAGCTGCGCGCATCCCCTACGATCGCCTCGGCCGTGATGGTAATGCCGTTCGTCGTGGCGCTTACGCCAATCGGACGCCCTATCTTGTCGATCACCTCGGTTTGCGCAGGAGGCCCCCCGAACACGTCGTCGAACACGTCTTCCATGCTCGAAAGCGCGCCGGACGCGTACGCGCCGCCGCAGATCGCAGCCGTCAAGCACGCGGCAGCCGCTACGGCGACGATCGTCCGGCGGGTTCGCTTTCCACCGGGTTGCGCCGAGGCTGCGAAGGCGCGCTTCCCCGAACGCTCGGGTTCTTCGCAGGCGGCCGCGAGGTTGCGTGCCAAGTGCGCTTTCTCGTTGTCGGAGAATCGCAGGTCGTCCAGTGCGCGTCGAAGCTCATCGTTCATCGGATTCCTCCTTCAACATGGCGCGCAGCTTCGCGCGGCCGCGGCTTGCGTGCGCCGCTACGGCCGACTCGCTGCGTCCGGTCATCTCGGCTATCTCTTTCAGGGAGTATCCCTCGTAGTAATGCAGGTAGATGGCTTCGCGGTAGTTCTGCGGCAGCCGCATGACCTGGTCGAGCACGTTGCTTTCGGGCGGTTCGGGCGCGGGCGGGTCCGCCATCTCGTCAAGCGGCGCCGACGTTCGCCGAAACCCGCTGCGCAGCACGTCTTTGCAGGCGTTCGCCGCGGCGCGAATCACCCAGGACCTCTCGTGCTCGGCGCTTTCGAAGGGATCCGTGCGGCTCATGAGCTTGAACAGCACGTTTTGGCAGATGTCCTCGGCGTCGTGCGTGGATTTCAGGTACGTGTAGCTCAACCTCAGGATAAGGTCCGCGTACGCGTCCACTAGCCGTTCGGCTTCGGCTTGCGCCGGCCGTCTTTTGTCCATGATCCGGTTCGCTTCCTGTCGTGTGGGGCCCGATCGTCGCCGGGCGGCAGCGCTGCTTCACCGACAATACGAACGAGATGCGCGAATCCTGACACCCGCGCGAAAGATTTCGAGAAGACGCGCCGAGGATTCCGTGCTCCCGAAGGGTTTAAGAGAACTCCCAGAAATCCTGCATGAGCTCTTTGCGGTTCGCTTTGCCCGTCTTGCGCAGAATATGGTGCATGTGCACCTTCACGGTACCGGGCGCCAGGCTCATGGCGGTGGCGATGTTCTGGTTGTCTTTTCCCAAGAGCACCAGCCGCAAAACCTCTTCCTCGCGTTTGGACAGGTTGCGCGCGGCGCTGTACGCGCCCAGGTTGTGCTCGATGAACGCTTGAAGCGAGTCTCCGCCTTGCGTGGGCGGGTCGGCATGGCGCAGCGAAAGGTTCTTCCATGATCCGCGGCATGCCACGAACGCACAGCAAAGAACCAGCAGGTTTTCTGCGAAGTTGCGTTGCGGCAGGAAGGGGAACAGCCCGTCGGCCACCATGCTCGGTCCGATGACCAGCAGGAAGGTGACGTTTTCCAGCAGCACGAGCGTCACCAGGATCCACAGCGCAAGGTAGAGCTTGCGAAACCGGCGCATGCGAAGGCGCAGCACCTCGTCCTGCGCGCCCACGTACATCACGGCAACGTAGGCCAGCATCCAGTACATCATCAGCTCGCGCATGCTGTAGAAGAGGAACTCCTGGACGTTCCCTTCTTCGACCAACAGCAGCACCGCGATGCTTCCCAGCACGAAGGCGGCTCCCGGAATCCATTGCGCGAACAGCCGGCGCTCCTCGATGTACTCGCACACCACCAGCCAAAAAGCCATCAACGCTCCGCCTCCGATGACGATGGACGCGGCGGGGCTGCCGATGAAAAACGGCGTGGACAGCACGTCGGCGGCGCAGCGCATCATGAAGTCGTCCTGAAAGACCAAGGCGACGTCGAAGAAGTAGAACAGGAAGCCGAAGAACGCGTACAGCAGCGCTTTCGTCCGCGAAACCAAATACGAGGCAAGACACGCCGCCGCCGTCAGAATCACGGCAAGCAGCACGAACAGCGTGTAGTAGAAAAGCACGAGACCCATGTCCATAAAGCGTTCTCCATCGTCGGCCACCTCGGTCGAGCAGAATGGCAACAGTATAGGCTATGCCGCAACGCTGCGCGCGCAAACTCCCGCTGCATCAGCCCTGATCGAGCATCGTCCTTTGGGTGTATTACCGAATTATACCCGCCTATATCCCCGCGTTATACCTGTTCGGATGAGCGCCGACGGTACATCATGTGCCGCAGCAAGGTCCAATGCCTACGAAAGGGGTCCCCATGTCGACGGAAGCGACTGCACCCGCCCGATCCGTCGGGCAGCGCGAGGGAAAGCCGAAGAAGAGCCGCAAGCTCAGCTTTCCCACCGCGTTCACCATCCTGTTCGCGCTCACTATTGTTGCGGTAGCTGCAACGTGGTTCGTGCCCGCGGGCCAGTACGCGAAGCTCGCGTACAACGCGGATGACAACGTGCTGCAGATCACCAGTCCTCAGAAGCAGGTTACGGAAGTGGCTGCCACGCAAGAGGAGCTTGACAAGATCGGCGTGAACATCGACATCGAGCAATTCACGTCGGGCGCGCTATCCAAGCCCATTTCCGTTCCGGGCACTTACGAACAGCTCGAACAGCAGCCTAAGGGCATCGCCGACATCACGGTGAGCATGGTGTCGGGAACCATCGAAGCGGCGGACATCATGGTGTTCATCCTGGTGCTCGGCGGCCTTATCGGCGTGGTCAACGCCAGCGGTGCTTTCGAATCGGGTCTCATGGCTCTCACCAAGAAGACGAAGGGACGCGAGTTTCTGCTCGTGTTCTTGGTGAGCGTTCTCATGGTGCTCGGCGGCACCACCTGCGGTTTGGAGGAGGAGGCCGTCGCCTTCTACCCGATCCTCGTGCCCATATTCCTGGCGCTCGGCTACGACTCCATCATCTGCGTGGGCGCCATCTTCTTGGCCGGGTCGATGGGAACGACGTTCTCGACCATCAACCCGTTCTCGGTCGTTATCGCATCGAACGCGGCGGGCATCAACTTCACGCAGGGCATCGAATGGCGCGTGGCGGGCTGCATCGTGGGCGCGCTCGTGGTCATCGGCTACCTGTATTGGTACAGCCGCAAGATCAAGGCCGACCCTACGTTTTCCT
This sequence comes from Paraeggerthella sp., assembly GCF_048427265.1. Taxonomy (NCBI): domain Bacteria; kingdom Bacillati; phylum Actinomycetota; class Coriobacteriia; order Eggerthellales; family Eggerthellaceae; genus Paraeggerthella; species Paraeggerthella sp. The sequence goes on along the minus strand of NZ_DBFOSR010000020.1, from coordinate 9,328 downwards.
ACACGTACGAAGATCGTGAGAAGTTCGCGCAGCTTTACAACGTGGAAGCGGGCGAGACCGAAGAGGCCAAGGAAAGCGGGTTCACGCTTCGCAAGAAGACCATCCTGGTGCTGTTCGTGATAGCGTTTCCCATCATGGTGTGGGGCGTCGTCAGCCAAGGCTGGTGGTTCCCCCAGATGGCGGCCTCGTTCTTGGCGATCGCCATCATTATCATGTTCCTTTCCGGCATAGCCGAGAAGCAGGTGGTTGACGCCTTCATCAACGGAGCGTCCAGCTTGGTGGGCGTGTCGCTGATCATCGGCCTGGCGCGCGGAATCAACCTCATCATGGAGCAGGGGCTCATCTCCGATACCCTTCTGCACTGGTCTTCGGGCTTGGTGCAGGGCATGCAGGGGCCCGTGTTCATCATCGTCATGATGCTCGTGTTCTTCTTCCTGGGCTTCGTGGTTCCCTCGTCGTCGGGTCTTGCGGTTCTGTCCATGCCCATCATGGCGCCGCTGGCCGACACCGTGGGCATCCCTCGCTCGGTGGTCGTGTGCGCCTACCAGTGGGGCCAGTACGCCATGCTCTACCTTGCGCCAACGGGCTTGGTGCTGGCAACGCTTACCATGCTGGACATGAAGTACTCGAAGTGGCTGAAGTTCGTGTGGCCCATGGTGGTGTTCGTGCTCGTGTTCGGCGGCATCCTGCTGGTTGCGCAGGTCCTCATGTACAGCGCGTGATCCAACGCACATCCGCGGGCGCTTCGCAACTGTCGGACAACGGTACGCGCGCCCGATATTCGTCACGGCCCGGCAGCGTTTCGCCGGGCCGTTTTCCTGCGCTCGGCCGGGTTGTCGGACAAAGTTCGTTCCCGTATACTGATGCCTGCTCGGGATGACCCGAGACTCGATGCGTCGAGCCCTTTCGAGGAAGCTCCGCAGCCGAGATCCCGTTAGCCGGGACAACCCGGAACGTTTATCGACCACGTATACGCCCAGATCGTCCGGGCGTATACGTGGTCGTTTTATCGAAAGCGACGAGCACCTATGAGCAAGACCGTACATGAATCGGGCGCGGAGGCGCCCTCGCTCTGCGAAAGCGCCGGATCGGCGGATCGCAAGATCGACCGCATGGGCACCGAGAGCACGTTCAAGCTGCTCCTGGAGTTTTCCGTGCCTGCCGTGGTGGGCGTCATCGTGCAGATGCTCTACAACGTCATCGACGCGGTGTACGTGGGCCATGCCGTGGGCGCGGACGGCCTTGCCGCCACCACGGTGGCAACCCCGATGATGACCGCCATGGTGGCGGCTTCCATGTTGGTGGGCGTCGGCGGCAACGCGCTTGCCGCCATCAGGCTGGGGGAGGGCCGAAAAGACGTCGCCCGACAGGTGCTGGGGAACAGTTTCGTGCTCCTGCTGATCGCGGCTGCGGTGCTCTGGATCGTGGCGCCGTTCGCGCTCGAGCCGGTCTTGCGCTACTCCGGCGCCGATGACGCCGTTTTGCCTCTGGCGATGGACTTCATGGTAGTTATCGTGGCGGGCTGCCCCCTTCAGTTCATCGCGTTCGGCATGAACAACTTCATCCGCACTGCCGGGCATCCGAACCGTGCGCTTGGATCCATGCTGGTGGGCACCGGCGCGAACGTGGTTTTCGGCTACCTGTTCATTGTTGTCTTGGATGGAGGCATGCGCGGCGCGGGCCTTGCCACCGTGTGCTCGTGGGCTCTGTCGGCCCTGTTCGTCATGCAGTTCTTCTTGAAGAAGAGCTCGCCCATGCCCATGACCGTGCCGTCCCTCAAGCTTCGGCCTCGGCTCGCCCTGCGCATTTGCGCGCTCGGCGTGGCCCCCTCCGTCATGCAGCTGGGCTTCGCCGTGTCGTCGGCCGTCGAGAACAACCTGCTCGTGTTCTACGGCGCTTCCGACCCTCTGGGCGTGGACGGTGCGCTGGCCATCATGCGCGTGCTTTCCGCCGTGGGGCTGTTCACGTTCATGCCGGCTATGGGCATTGCCATGGGCGCGCAGCCCATCATCGGGTACAACTACGGCGCGCGCAAGTTCAAGCGCATGAAGCGCGTGCTGGGGCAGGCCATTCTCATGGGCGTGGTCATCACCGTGCCGCTGTGGCTGACCGTCATCGTTGCGCCGAACATGTACGCCCATCTGTTCGGCCTGCCGGAAGCCTACCTGTCCGAAACCGCGTGGGCGCTTGTGCTGTACCTGGTGTTCGTTCCCATCTTGCCTGTTCAGGCTATTGGTTCGAACTACTTCGATGCAACGGGGCAAGCCGTGAAGGCCACCGTGCTCACGTTGACGCGCCAGATACTGTTTTTGATACCGCTGCTGGTGTTTTGTCCGGTATTCCTTCCGTCCGTGCTGCCGATCACCCCGCTGGAAAGCGTTTGGTTCGCGCCGTCTTTGTCGGACATCACCTCGACGTTGCTGGTGTCGCTGTTCCTGTTCTTCGAGATGAAGAGGCTGCGCACGCTGGAAGGGTAGGGGGTTTTCAGGGGGCGGGCGCCCCGTGCGGCTCCCTGAAACCGTTCGCCTAAGACGTGTTGCCGCTTGCGCTGTCGCCGTTTTCCCAAAACGCCCTTTTACCGAGCAAACGCCCCCGACGCGGCCCTAGATACGACCTCCCTGCTTTTCTTTGATAGAGTGCTAGGCAAGCGACACGGGTCGCTTTTATTGTTCGCAAGCAATCGGTAAAGGTGAAGGGGGAAGTTACGTGGCTATGCTCGGGTTTTTAATCCTTTTCCCGCTGGTTGTTGCAGGCGTCCTGTTGGTCGTGCGCAACAATCGAGCGAGAAATGTGATTGTGGGAGCCTCGGCCCTGGTCATCGGACTGGTGTCCGTGTGGCTGGTGGTGGCCTACCTAGGAGCTCCGTGGATAACGTACGAATTCTACTCGCCCGTGGCGGATTACGCGTGCATGGCGATCAGCGTGCTTATCGCGGTCGTCATCTTGTACTTCGGCATCAAGTACAAGAACGTGTGGGCATGCGTCCTGGCCGGTGTGCAGGTGGTCGGGTCGCTCGTGTTCGAGTTCGGGTTCGCCCATGACATCTTGGTGACCGAAGGTTTGTACCTCGACTCGCTGTCGCTGCTCATGGCGTTCATCATCGGCGTGGTGGGCTCCGGCATCTGCGTGTACGCGCTCGGGTACATGGAAGACTTCCAGGCGCATGAGCCTGAAGGCGCCAAGGACCGCCGACCGATGTTCTTCGCGCTCATGTTCGCCTTCTTGTCCGCCATGTTCCTGATCGTGTTCTCGAACAACATGATGTGGGTGTTCACGGGCTGGGAGATCACCACGGTGTGCTCGTTCTTGCTCATTGGGTTCACCCGTACCGAAGAGGCTATCAAGAACGCGTTTCGCCAGATCATCATGAACCTTCTGGGTGGCATCGCCTTCTTGGTGGCGCTGTTCGTCATGGCGATCCAGTTCCAGACGCTGTCGTTTTTGGAGTTCTTGCAGATCGGCATCCAGAACCCTGCGATGGTGGCCCTGCCGGTGACCGCGCTTGCGTTCGCGGGCCTTACCAAGGCCGCTCAAATGCCGTTCCACACCTGGCTTCTGGGCGCTATGGTGGCGCCTACGCCCACCTCGGCGCTGCTGCACTCGTCCACCATGGTGAAGGCCGGCGTGTTCATGCTCATCAAGCTGGCTCCCATCATGATGGCATGCCCCGTTCCGGCGGTCATGGTCATCCTCGTGGGCGGCTTCACGTTCCTGTTCTGCTCGTGCATGGCCATTTCGCAGAGCAACGCCAAGCGCGTGCTGGCGTATTCGACCATCGCCAACCTGGGCCTGATCGTGGCGTGCGCCGGCGTCGGCACCCCCGAGGCCGTGTGGGCCGCATCGTTTCTGGTGCTGTTCCATGCTATTGCGAAATCGCTGCTGTTCCTGTGCGTCGGCACCGCCGAGCACCACATCGGCAGCCGCGACATCGAGGACATGGACCTTCTGTTCGAGCGCATGCCCCGCTTGGCGCGCTTCATGATGCTGGGCATCATGGTCATGTTCATCGCTCCGTTCGGCATGCTCATCGCCAAATGGGCAACGCTCGTGTCGTTCGCCGAAACCGGCCAGGTGGCGCTCATCATCATCTTGGCGTTCGGCTCGGCCGCCACGTTCATGTTCTGGGCGAAATGGCTGGGCAAGCTTTCCGGCATTGCCGCGCAGCCTGAGAACGTCGAGGTCAGCGTGCATAAGAGCGAGTGGGTTTCCATCATGGTCATGGCCGTGCTCGTCATCCTGTGCTGCGTGGGCCTGCCCGTGATCTCCTGGACCGTCATCGATCCGTACGTCTACAGCGTGTTCGGGACCATCGGCCAGGACATTTCCACCACGAACCTGTGGATCGGCTCCATCCTGTCGGCGCTCGTGGTCGTGGTGCTGTTCGCGGGCCTGGGTCGCAGCAAGGCCAAGAAGGCCGACATCTACCTTGCCGGCGTGAGCCGCGACAACGAGGCGCGCACGTTCCGCAACTCGCTGTCGGGCGAATCCACGGCAACCGCGCGCAACTGGTACATGGAGGACTACTTCGGCGAGAAGCGCCTCTCTCCGGTTGGCACCGCGCTGTGCACCGTCGTCATCATCGTGGCGTTCGCGGCTTCGGCCGTGGCCGTTCCGGGACTGTTCTAGGAAAGGGTGTGATTCGACATGTCTTTGCTTTTCGTTCTCATCGGCACCCTTGCCTTCGCCATTCTGGCTCCCATCCTGGGCTGTCTGCTCGCGGGCCTCGACCGTAAGATCTCGGCGCGCATGCAGGGACGCGTAGGCCCTCCGCTGCTTCAGCCGTACTACGACGTGCGCAAGCTCATCGAGAAGGACAACGTGTCCGTCAACTCCACCGAGGGCACGTACGTGACCTGCGCTCTCGTGTTCACGCTCATCGCCGGCGGCATCTTCTTCTCCGGCGGCAACCTGCTGATGAGCGTGTTCGTGATAACGCTGTCGGCCCTGTTCTTCATCGTGGCCGCGTACTCCACGCGCAGCCCCTATGCCGAAATCGGCGCGGGTCGCGAGATGCTGCAGGTCATGGCGTACGAGCCCATGATCCTGTTCATGGCCGTGGCGTTCTTCATGTCCACCAGCCTGATCGGTCCCATCGGCACGTTCAGCTCGGCCGGCGCCCTGCTGCTCGACGCGCCCGTCATCACGAATATATGGCTTGTGTTCCTGGGCTTCCTGTTCGTGCTGACCATCAAGTTGCGCAAGTCTCCGTTCGACCTGTCGTACTCCCACCATGCCCACCAGGAGATCGTCAAGGGCATCACCACCGAGATGAGCGGCAAGACGCTTGCCAAGGTCGAGGTCATGCACTGGTGCGAGAACATCCTGTTCCTGGGTTGGACCGGCCTGTTCTTCGTCTGGAGCAACCCGCTGTCCATCCTGCTCGCGGTGGTCGTGGCCCTGCTCGTGTACTTCCTGGAGATCTGGATCGACAACAACTTCGCCCGTGTGAAGTGGCAGTTCATGCTCAAGTCGGCTTGGATCGTGGCCTTCGTGGCGGGCGGCGTGAACATCGCGGTCCTGGCGTACCTGTAAAGGAGCTGCAGCTATGACGTATGCAACCAAATCACCCTGGGTCATCCACTACGACGGCTCCAGCTGCAACGGCTGCGACATCGAAGTGCTGGCCGCGCTCTGCCCGGGCTACGATGTCGAGCGCTTCGGCATCATCAACACCGGCAATCCCAAGCACGCCGACATCTTCCTTGTCACCGGCAGCGTGAACGAGCAGAACATCAAGGTAGTGCAAGAGATCTACGACCAGATGATCGAGCCGAAGGTGGTCATCGCCTGCGGCATCTGCGCGTGCTCTGCGGGCATCTTCCATGACTGCTACAACGTGATCGGCGGCGTTGACCAGGCCATTCCGGTTGACGTGTACGCACCGGGCTGCGCTGTGCGCCCCGAAGCCATCATCGACGCCGTGGTGCAGGGCCTGGGTATCCTGGAAGAGAAGTCCAAGGCGCTCCAGGCGCAGAAGAAGGGGGCGTGACATGACGCTTGCAACCGAGTTCATCCCGTTGACCGTCGAGGGCCTGCCCGCCCTCGCGGCCGAGAAGAAGGCCGAAGGCTGGCGCTTCGTGCAGCTGCTGGCAGTGAACACCGATGACGGCATCGACCTCATCTACTCCTTCATGAAGGACAGCCTGCTGGTCAACTACGAGATCAAGGGCGTGCAGAAGGGCACGGTCGTTCCCAGCATCACCGACCAGTTCCTGGCCGCGTTCGTGTTCGAGAACGAGACGCACGACCTGTTCGGCGTGGACATCAAGGGCATCGCCATCGATTTCGGCGGCAACTTCTACGCCGTTTCGCAGAAGGAGCCCATGACCATCATCTCGCCCGAGCAGAAAGCTGCGCGCGAGAAGGCTGCGAAGATCGCGGCCGCGAAAGCCGCCAAGGAGAAGGCGGCGGCGGGGGACAAGCCTGCTGCCGACGATGCGGCGGCCATGGAGGCCAAGCTGGCCGGGATGGATCCCGAAAAAGCCGCGAAGGTGCGCGCCGCCATGGAGGCCAAGGCCAAGAAGGAAGCTGCAGCCAAGCAGGCTGCAGCCGAAGACAAGTTGAAGGACCTCGATCCCGAAAAGGCCGCTAAGGTCAAGGCGGCGCTCGAGGCCAAGGCTGCGCGCGAGAAGGCGAAAGCCGACGCCGAGGCAGCGGGAAAGGAAGGTGAGTAGCATGGGAAAGGCGACCGTCATCCCGTTCGGACCGCAGCACCCGGTGCTGCCCGAGCCGCTGCACCTCGATTTGGTGGTGGAGGACGAAACCGTTATCGAGGCGATCCCTCAGATCGGCTTCATCCACCGCGGTCTTGAGAAGCTCGTCGAAACGCGCGACTACAACCAGTTCATCTACGTGGCCGAGCGCATCTGCGGCATCTGCGCCTTCGGGCATTCCATGGGCTACGCCGAAACCGTCGAGAAGCTCATGGGCGTCGAGATTCCCACGCGCGCCGAGTACCTGCGCGTCATCTGGCACGAGCTGAGCCGAATCCACTCGCACGTGCTGTGGATGGGCCTTGCCGCCGACGCATTCGGCTTCGAGAGCCTGTTCATGCACTGCTGGCGCTTGCGCGAGCGCGTGCTCGACGTGTTCGAGAAGACCACCGGCGGCCGCGTCATCTTCTCGGTCGTCAAGGTGGGCGGCGTGGTCCGCGACATCGACGACGCCCAGTTCGCCGAGATGCGTCGCGTGCTCGAAGGCATCAAGGACGACTACGCGCAGCTGTGCAACGCGTTCCTCAAAGACACGTCGGTGAAGAACCGCACCGTGGGCGTGGGCTACATCAGCCACGAGGACGCCCTTGCGCAGAGCATGGTGGGCCCCTTCGCCCGCGCATCCAACGTCAACTACGACGCTCGCATGCTCGGTGGCGGCGGGTACAGGTACCTGTCCGATTTCCAGCCTATTCTGGACGGCCAGGGCGATTGCTACGCGCGAGTCAAGGTGCGCGCGCTCGAAGTGCTGCAGTCCATCGACATCATCGAGGAGATGATCGCCAAGATTCCCGCGGGCGAGATCGCCGTCGACGTGAAGGGCGCCCCGGCGGCCGGGTCGCAAGCGGCCAACGTGGTGGAGCAACCGCGCGGAGAATGCTACTACTATGCGCGCGGCAACGGCTCGAAGAACCTGGAGCGCATGCGCATGCGCACGCCAACGTCGCAGAACCTGGCCGGCATGACCACGGCACTCGCGGGCTGCGACCTGGCGGACGTGAACATGATCGTGCTGACCATCGACCCCTGCATCAGCTGCACGGAAAGGTAGGAGGGACCATGGGAAGCTTCAAGCTTGGAAAGATGACCCTCGGGGGGTTGTTCAAGCAGCCCGAGACCATCCAGTACCCGGTTCAGACCAAAACGCCGCCGCCGGGACTCAAGGGGCATGTGGCCAACGACGTGGCGAACTGCATCCTGTGCGGCATCTGCCAGAAGCGCTGCCCGTGCGGCGCCATCACGGTGGACAAGCCCGGCCGCACGTGGACCATCGACCGCTTCCGCTGCGTGCAGTGCGGCAGCTGCGTGCGCGAGTGCCCGAAGGACTGCCTGACGATGGAGCCTTCGTATGCTCCGCCGGCGGCCAAAAAGCACGTGGACGCCTTCGAGGTGCCCGACACCAAGAAGACGGCGTAGCGTCGAAACCAAGGCGAAACGTTCGAACATGAGGAGCCGCATCGGAAACGATGCGGCTCCTTTGTCAAAACGGACGAGTTTTGCTGGTCCTCGAACCAGGATAATAGCAGGCGGCAAGCTTTTGACCAGGCATGATGAAAAACGCCTTGCGCGAAGCTGCTCCGTTCGGGCGAAAAACCGCCGCAAAACTCGTCCGTTTTGACATGGGAAGCCGTCGCTTCGCCCATTATCCCAGCGAACGTCGATACCGGCTTTGCACCGGCGCTCGTGGACCTCTGCCCGGCAGCGCCTGATGGAAAACCTGTCGAAGCGCGAAACCCTGCGAGGGCCTGAATGAAACCTGCTAAAATGATCCAGTGAATTCAAAGGAAAAGCCGGGCTGCCTTAAACGCGCCCGGTTTTTGTTGAAGCGCGATCGGCAAGCGACGAGGGAAGAGGATATGGCGAAACGCAGCGAGGAAGCAACGATCGAGGACGTGCAGGTTTCTGACAAGATATTCACCGTGCCGAACGTCATATCGTTCATCCGGCTATGTCTCGTCCCCGTTTTCTTCGTCCTGCTCATGAATGGCTACAACCTGGTAGCCACGCTGCTGTACGCCCTGGCCGCCGGCACCGACTGGGTCGACGGGCAGATCGCCCGTCGCACGAACCAGGTGTCGAAGCTTGGCCAGCTGCTCGACCCCGCCGTCGACCGCATCCTCATGATATCGGGCGTTTTGGGCCTGTTCTTGGTGGGCCGCCTTCCCTTGTGGATCATCCTCGTGGTAATCGTGCGCGACCTGTTTCTTCTTGTTGGAGGCGCGTGTCTCATCAAGCGTTTCCGTATTCGCGTCGCGGTCGTCTATCCCGGCAAGGTTGCTACCACGCTTTTGTTCATCGGGTTCGCCGGCTTGCTTTTGAACTGGCCTTTGCTGCCCGGCCTGGGAATCGTCGACGTCGCCTGGTTGCCCGGATTCAACGCCGACGCCTGCTCGTGGGGCATCTGGTTCGTGTACGCCGGCCTTGTCCTGGCGTTAGCTACCACGGCTTACTACATCGCGTCGGCGCTTCGGCAGCTGCGCGAGGCCAAAGGCGCAACGCCGGAGGGCGGACGATAGCGGATGGATCGACGTACGCCCAGAGAACCAGCGCGCAGGCAGGGAGGCGCTCCAAGGCAGCCGCGTCCGAATCGCGCACCCGATCGCCGCGAGGCTTCC